>CAZGCG010000093.1:0-7034 GCA_964524205.1 uncultured Sphingobacterium sp.
TCATTTATAGTATTTTATAAAAAAGAGGGAGTCCGAATAATCGGACTCCCTCTTTTTTATACAAGCTTTAAATAAATTTGCAACTCACATTTGTTTCTTATTCACAAAAAGCAAATTAGAAAATCAACTCTAAAACCTTTAAAAGCAATGAACTTTTAGAGAATAGCAGATTTCAATTATGCTGCAGGCCCTTTCCTGCCAAAGCTGACTGTAAACTCTGAACCTTCTCCTTCCTTGCTTTCAATGCTGATCAGTGCTCCATTTTCATCCGCAAACTTTTTAACCAGCAAAAGTCCGATTCCAATCCCCTTCTCATTCTTTGTACCATAAGTACTAATTTCCTTACCGGCTAGATTGAATAATTTACTGATCTTTTCGGCAGAAATTCCGATACCGGAATCCTTGATATGTATTGCAACGCGATCGGCATCTGAAGTATAGAAAATCGATATATTACCATATTGGGGAGTGAATTTTATTGCGTTGCCAATCAGATTCTG
Source organism: uncultured Sphingobacterium sp. (assembly GCA_964524205.1). Lineage (GTDB taxonomy): Bacteria > Bacteroidota > Bacteroidia > Sphingobacteriales > Sphingobacteriaceae > Daejeonella. The sequence goes on from CAZGCG010000093.1 coordinate 501, forward strand.
AATAATAATCCTGACATGGTCGGGATCTGCTAAGACATTTGTATCCGGCACTGGATGATGCTTAAGTTCAATATTTTTTTCTTTTAAAAGAGTATCATAGATACTTAGTATTTCATCTGCCTGCGTGCTAAGATTGATGTTTACCGGCCTGGCCTTAATACCTAACTGCTGACTGCTCGCCCATGTTACCAGGTTTTCCAGCATATCGGATGTTTCCCTCAACTTTTCATAGAAACCATCCAAAAAGAACTTTAGCTCAGTCTCCGACATACTACCTTCTCTCATCATCTCCATAGCCTTAAGGATGGATCCAAACGGTGCCCGCAGATCGTGTCCAATTATTGAGAATAACTGATCCTTAGTCTGATTTAAGGTCTCCAATTGAACGTTTTGCTTAAGAATCAATTGATTTTGTTCCTCTACTGCCTGAGATTTAAGCTTTAAATCATGGTTCAGTTTACTTTTTTGCCGGGAAAACCTGAAAATCAAAATCGTCTTGATCAGGAGAAACAAGGCCAGAGCTGCAATTACGATGGTCACCTTCCTGATAAACTTCAATTGCTCCCTGTTTTGTTCATTCAGCTTTTGCAATTGAATATTTTCTGCCTGCTTTAACTGAAGATTAAGACGATTAATCTCCTTTTCTTTCGCCTCATTAAACAGGCTGTCGCTGTATAGCTTTTCTAGCTCAAGATATTTAAACGCATTGCGATAATCGTTCAGTTTCTGATGAGCAGCATAAAGAATTTTAAGAGCACGTGAAATATCATATTTCGCATTCACCTGTCTGGCATAAAGCAATGCCTTCTCCGCATTTTCAATGGCTTCTTCATTAAGCCCTCTCTCCATTTGTATGCGGGCAATACCTGAATAAGCTAAACTATATTCCCAGCTATTTTTATATTCAGGTTTACTAAGGACTAAACGATAATGTTCCAGAGCTTTTTCATACTTTTTAAGGGAATAGTACGTCTCGGCCATTCGGTTCAATAACATTGCTGAATAGCTATTCAAACTATACTTATTACAGTGTTCCAGACCAATACCAAGATATTTCAGAGCTATATCCGGGCGATTGTTTTCGGTATAGGCAAGACCCAGATTTATGTATTCAGAAGCCTGAAGTTTCACATTATTTACTTCAGTAGCCAGTTTTAATGCCCTTAAAAAATCCTGTATAGCCTCTGCACTTTTATTCTGGGTTAGATGAATCAAGCCAATACTATTCAATGCATAAGCTAGTCCGAGCCTGTCATTAATCTTCTCGCTGGCACTTTTCGCGGAGATAGCATGTTTAAGAGAAAGATCATAAGAACCTTTAACATAATATGCCTTAGCCATATTACCAATTGCTCTTGCTTCTCCTAAAGGATATTTTATTTTTCGGGCAATCTGAATGGATTTGTTTGAAAAATAGATCATACTATCCGGCTTAACAAGCATGTATTCCATTGATATTGTATTCAACAGATTGACCAACCCGGTATCAGGGGGCACCGGATAGTTCAAAATCTTCGTTCTTAATACCCCAGTTGCTGATTCCTGAGAGAATCCTAAAGACAAAAAAGCCAGTTTAAATACCAGGAAGAAGAGAAAGCGTTTATTCATAGAGGTTTCGTAAAACTAAAAAAAATTGCTTCATTAATTACATGGGCATTTTTCATTTTTTTTAAGAAAATAATTTAGTCACTTCACTTACCTTTACACTATGGCTAAACTCTCTGTTAACATCAATAAAATAGCTACACTTCGTAATTCAAGAGGTGGCAATAACCCTGATCTGATTAAAGTTGCTCTGGATGCTGAACGATTCGGAGCAGAGGGAATTACAGTTCATCCACGTCCGGATGAAAGGCATATCCGCTATCAGGATGTATTCGACCTGAAAAAAGTGATTCAAACGGAGTTTAATATTGAGGGTAATCCCAAAGAACAAAAATTCGTTGATTTGGTTTTAGCCAATAAGCCAGCGCAGGTTACATTGGTGCCTGATGCTGAGGGTCAGTTAACATCCAATCATGGCTGGGACACCGTTAAACATCAGGGCTATCTTAAAGATATTATTGCTGAGTTTAAATCTGAAGGCATCAGGGTGTCCATTTTTGTTGATCCTGCAGAAGAAATGGTTGAAGCTGCGAAGCGTACAGGAACAGATCGCATTGAACTTTACACTGAATCGTATGCCAGTAATTATCATGCCGACAAGGAACTTGCAATTAAACCATATATCGCAGCTGCCCGGCTTGCCAACAAATTGGGGCTGGGTATAAATGCAGGACATGATCTTGATTTGCATAATTTAAATTACTTTTCAAAAAACATTCCCGGATTACTCGAAGTGAGTATCGGGCATGCACTTATTTGCGATGCTCTGTATTTTGGCTTGGAAAATACGATCCAAATGTACCTGAGGGCACTAAAAAATAATTAATCTCATAACCGGCACTATTCCTTTCGTATGATTCAAACACTGGACATTGATAAATTTCTGCAACTGGCCGAAACTATCCCGGTGATTGATGTCAGAACCCCGCTTGAGTTTGCTCATGCACATATTCCGAATGCTCATAATCTTCCCATCTTTTCAAATGATGAGAGAGTTCAGGTAGGTACAACATTTAAGCAAAAAAGTCGTGAAGCTGCAATTCTGCTTGGATTTGATCTTACCGGTCCGAAATGGTCAGGTTTTATTAAGCAAGCCCTCAAAATTGCTCCCGGAAAAAAAATTCTGGTCCATTGCTGGCGTGGAGGCATGCGAAGTGGCGCAATGGCCTGGGCCTTAAATCTTTATGGCTTTGAAGTCTTTCTTCTTGAAGGAGGTTACAAAAGGTACCGTAACTGGGTACTGGATCAATTCAAAGAAACTTATTCAATATTCATATTGGGTGGGATGACCGGATCCGGAAAAACAAAAACATTGAATCAGCTTAAAGAACATTCCCAGCAGGTTATCGATCTTGAAGATCTTGCGCAACATCAGGGATCTTCCTATGGATCTATGGGTCAGCTCATTCAGCCCGGTCAGGAGCAATTTGAAAATTTACTCGCCCGCGAACTGATTAAAATTGACAAAAACACTCCGCTCTGGCTGGAGGATGAGAGTTTGTCAATAGGCCGGTGTTTCATTCCCAATCCCATTTTCCATCAGATGCGCCAGGCTCCTGTGATGAAAATCATAGTGCCATTTCAGGAGAGAGTCGATTTTCTGGTAAAGGAATACGGAGTACTTGATAAGGAATTTTTGATTGAAAGTACGTTGAGAATCGGGAAAAGACTTGGCCCAGAACAAACCCGCGATGCGGTTTTGGCAATCAGAGAAAACAGGATGGATGATTTTATAAAAATTGTGCTGGTCTATTATGATAAAACCTATGCCAATGGGCAGGGAAAAAGGGAAAAAGAAAGTATACATATCATTCAATGCAGCAGTACAGATGCAAAAGAAAACTGCAGACTCCTGTTGAATTATATTAAATCAAATCGAATTAATGCCGACATTCAGTCTCAATTTTTGTAAGATCAAATAACATTATACCTATCTCAACCCGATAGCTATCGGGTCTCACTACTCAATTATATGGTTCCTGAAGAAATAAAATTAACTCAATATTCACATGGTGCTGGCTGTGGCTGCAAAATCAGTCCTGCAGTATTAGACATTATTCTGCACAGCCCAATTACTCATTTGGCCGACCCTAACTTACTGGTAGGAAATAATACGAGGGATGATGCAGCAGTACTCGATCTTGGAAATGGAAATGCACTCATTTCGACAACGGATTTTTTTATGCCAATTGTGGATGATGCCTATGACTTTGGCAGGATAGCCTCGGCCAATGCAATCAGCGATGTTTATGCGATGGGTGGGAAGCCAGTATTAGCCATCGCTATACTGGGATGGCCGATCGATAAATTATCACCTGAAGTTGCTCAAAAAGTGCTTGAAGGTTCGAGAGCAATTTGTACTGAGGCTGGAATAACTCTCGCTGGTGGACATAGCATTGATTGCCCTGAACCCGTATTCGGTCTGTCTGTCAATGGCATTATAGATATTAAACATTTAAAGCAAAACTCTACGGCTCAGGCAGGATGCAAACTTTATCTTACCAAAGCACTCGGAGTAGGAATCCTGACCACGGCACAAAAAAAGGGAATTCTAAAACCTGAACATGCTGCTATTGCCCCAAAAAGTATGTCGATGTTAAATAAGATTGGCGAAACATTGGGCAAGCTGGAGTATGTAAAAGCAATGACAGATGTTACAGGCTTTGGATTACTGGGTCATCTTTCAGAAATGTGCGAAGGCAGTCATTTGCAGGCAGTCGTTGAATTCAATAAAGTTCCAAAAATTGATGTGATCGAAGAATATCTCGATCAAAATTCAGTCCCGGGAGGCACCAACAGAAACTGGAACAGTTACGGTCATAAGATTGATTCAGGCAGTAAAACACTGACCCGGAAAACTACTATCCTTGCTGACCCGCAAACCAGCGGAGGCCTGCTGGTAGCTGTGGAAGAGTCCAAAACAGCAGAGTTTGAAGAAGTACTCCGGTCAAATGGTATTCCAGAATCAAACATTATATGTTTCGGGTCATTAAGAGAGAAGACCGGAGATTATCTGGTAGAAATAATTTAAAAGGGTATAGTTCCGGTACGTTATTATGATTTACTCTGGAATTGCTTATCTTTAAGAAACACGATTATGAAAAGAGCAGTAATCTATTTATTCATTGCAATGGGATTCACGTTCATCAGCGGATGCGGGACTGAAACAACTATTAATGACGACGAGGCGGCATCTGTGATCTCAAATTATCTGGATGAAAACCCGGAATATAAAACAGCCAGTTTCAATTTTGGTGAAATGAAATTCCGTCAAAATAAAGATCAGGAGGAGCTAAATAAGTATAAGGAGCTGGAAGAATCGGGCTACATTAGCATGGATGTTCAGGAACAAAAAAAGGTTTTCCTTTCCAAAGACAGTTCATTTGTTTATCTGATCAAATTGACAGAGAAGTCAGCACCTTTTGTTCTGGAGCAGGGTAATGATAAAGCAAAGGTCAAGACTATCATTTACGAAATGGACAATGATAAGCCTGTTAATTTTGTGAAAACGAATGACAATTCTGCAAAAGTGACAGTCACTTTAGTGAAAGCTGAAACGGACTTCTACCCTTTTGACAACAACAAAGGTTCAAACAGTGAGTTTATTACCAAAACCTATAAACTCAAACATAAGAAAGACGAAGGCTGGGTTGTTTCTGGTGAAAAATAAGTATCAAAAAATGCTGAAAATCAGCAGCATTTAACCTTTATAGATACAATAATTTCTCTGTTCGATTATTGACAATTTTATTTTGGTCAAATTATTCTTGCAATTAAATAATGTGCTGAAAATCCTTATTTTTGCCTCATAAAAACTCCCCTCTTTTTAATGAAGCTTAATATAGATTATCAGGAAAAATTTGAGCAGCGTCATATTGCTCCGAATGAGCAGGACACAGCAAAAATGCTAAGCACCATTGGTGTGAATTCCATTGACGAATTAATCAGTCAAACAGTGCCTCCAAATATCAGATTGAAAAATAATCTGAACCTGCCGGTAGCAAAGAGTGAAGCCGATTACCTGAATGATCTGAAACAAACAGCCTCTAAAAACAAGGTTTTCAAATCGTACATCGGTCAGGGTTACCATGATGTAATTGTGCCGGGTGTCATTCAACGTAATATTCTCGAAAACCCGGGATGGTATACCCAGTATACACCCTACCAGGCAGAAATTGCACAGGGGCGTTTGCAGGCCCTGTTAAATTTCCAAACCATGGTGATGGATCTCACCGGAATGGAAATTGCAAATGCTTCACTTCTGGATGAAGGAACTGCTGCAGCCGAGGCGATGTTCATGCAATACAGCCTTCGTAAGAACGAGAATGCCAAAATATTTTTTGTCTCTGAAGAAGTCTCTACTCAAACGATTGATATACTTCAAACCCGCGCCGCCCCTTATGGAATTCAGATACTTATCGGCAGCCATGAAACAGTTAATCTGGATGACACAATGTTCGGTGCTATTGTTCAATATCCTGCAGCTAAAGGTCAGATTTATGATTATTCAGATTTTGCAGGCAAAGCCCATGAGAAAGGCATAAAACTTACAGTAGTTGCCGATATCATGGCACTTGCTTTATTAAGTCCTCCGGGAGAATGGGGTGCCGATATCGTAGTTGGTTCAAGCCAGCGATTTGGTATTCCAATGGGGTTTGGCGGACCTCATGCCGCATTTTTTGCTACTAAAGAGGAATATAAGCGTTCTTTACCGGGCCGGATAATTGGGGTTACCATTGATAGTGCCGGAAACTATGCACTGCGTATGGCACTTCAAACCCGCGAGCAGCATATCAGAAGGGATAAAGCAACCTCAAATATTTGCACAGCGCAGGCACTTCTGGCAATTATGGCAAGCATGTATGCGATATACCATGGTCCCAAAGGAATTAAGCAGATTGCAGAACGAATCCACGGACTAAGTGTATT
>CAZGCG010000093.1:7134-11198 GCA_964524205.1 uncultured Sphingobacterium sp.
AGTAGTCATATTCCTTCCCAGTTACAACGGGAATCTGATTATTTGACGCATCCGGTATTTAACTCATATCATTCTGAGCATGAAATGCTCAGATATATTAAATCTCTGGAAGCAAAGGATCTTTCACTTTGCCATTCAATGATTGCATTAGGTTCATGTACTATGAAGCTCAATGCCACGACAGAAATGGTTCCTGTTACCTGGGCAGAATTCAGCAAGATCCATCCATTTGCTCCGGCCGATCAGGTTGGAGGATACATGCAGATCTTCGATGAACTGAATAGATGGCTTAGTGAAATAACCGGTTTTGCCTCTATGAGTTTGCAGCCCAATTCTGGTGCACAGGGTGAGTATGCAGGACTTATGGTTATTCGTGCATATCATTTAGACAGAGGGGATACTCACAGGAATATTGCCTTGATTCCTTCTTCGGCCCATGGAACAAACCCTGCATCAGCAGCCATGGCAGGCATGAAAATCATAATCGTTAAATGTGATGAAAGAGGTAATATCGATGTAGCCGACCTGAAAGCTAAAGCTGAAGAACATGCTTCTGATCTTTCTTGTCTGATGGTAACATATCCTTCTACACATGGTGTATTCGAGGAATCGATTATCGAGATCTGTGAAATCATCCATAAGAATGGCGGACAGGTTTATATGGATGGAGCAAATATGAATGCTCAGGTTGGACTAACCAGTCCGGCAACAATCGGAGCCGATGTTTGTCACCTTAATCTGCATAAAACATTTTGTATACCACATGGCGGTGGTGGACCGGGAATGGGCCCAATTGGTGTAGCAAAACATCTGGTACCCTTTTTACCGGGACATGCTGTAGTTCATATGGGTAATGAAAAATCAATTTCTGCGGTTTCATCAGCACCATGGGGATCAGCCTCAATCCTACTGATATCACATGCATATATTGCGATGATGGGCGGCGAGGGATTGACCAATGCAACCAAATTTGCGATTCTGAATGCCAATTATATTAAAGCCCGGTTAGAGAATTCTTACCCGGTACTGTATTCAGGAAGTCAGGGCCGCTGTGCACATGAAATGATCCTGGATTGCCGTGCTTTCAAGGCATACGGTGTAGAAGTTACTGATATTGCCAAGCGACTGATGGATTATGGTTTCCATGCACCAACAGTGTCATTCCCGGTTGCAGGCACGGTCATGATCGAACCAACAGAATCAGAACCAAAACATGAACTGGACCGTTTTTGCGATGCAATGATTGCTATCCGGGCTGAAATATCAGAAGTTGAAAGCGGTAAACTGGATGCAGTAGATAACCCTCTGAAAAATGCACCCCATACAGCTTCTGTTGTGACTGCAGATGATTGGACACATCCATACTCCAGACAAACTGCAGCTTTCCCATTACCTTATGTCGCGGCCTATAAATTCTGGCCATCAGTTGGCCGGGTTAATGATACTCATGGTGACAGGACACTGGTTTGTTCCTGCCCCCCAATAGAATCATATGCAGAGGAAGTAGCATAATCTGATTATTTACAATTCCTGATACTTAGGATACCCTGCCCAAAAGCAGGGTATTCTTATTTAATTATATTTATTTTCATTGCTTTCGGATTAAATTTATTAACTGTAAAACAATTTTTTTAAAACTTCGTAAAAATAAATCCCTGTCAGAGAAACACGAATTGACAGGCCCGAATCAATATTCTTATATAGTGATATTAACCGCTTGAAAATCAGTAATTTTAAACTTGATTTATTCCATTGTGGAAGAGTAATTAATGAGTATCAAAATGAAAATAAATTTTCATATCCTAATACAATATGCTGCTCTGATATTGCTATGCCTGTTTTTTCCTCTCCAGGCTATTTCTCAAGAGTTAAAACCTATAAAACTTCAGCTAAAATGGCTGCATCAATTTCAATTTGCCGGTTATTATGCCGCAAAAGAAAAGGGCTTTTATAAAGATGCAGGCTTCGATGTTGAAATATTACAAGGCAATGCTTTAAATCCACCTGTAGATAATGTATTGAAAGGCAAAGCCGATTTCGGTGTCACCGGATCTGATATCTTAAACTCCTTCATCAATAAAAAACCGGTAGTAGTAGTTTCTGTTATTTTTCAGCACTCTCCATATATCTTTATGACCTTGACGGATAGGAATATCAGTTCACCTTCAGATCTTGCCGGAAAGACCATAATGGTTTCAGAAGATCAGGGTGGCAAACTGCTCAAAGCCCTGCTCTTAGACGAAGGGATCCCCATCGACTCTGTAAACATCATCGATCATAGCTGGCAGATTCAGGATCTCATCAAGGGAAAAGCTGATGCACAAAGTGCTTACATTACAGTTGAACCGCAGATACTGCGTAAAATGGGGCATCAGGTTAGTATAATCAATCCCATAAATTATGGTATCGACTTTTATGGTGACCTCCTTTTCACTACGGTTAAGATGGCAAATAGCCACCCCAGGACTGTTGAAAAATTCAACGAAGCAAGTTTGAAAGGCTGGCAATATGCAATGAGCCACCCCGAAGAAACTACAGAATATATTCTTGGATTACCTGGTGTAAAAAGTCGGGGCATTAGCAGAGAGCAATTGCTTTATGAAGCCCGTGAAATGAATAAATTGATTCTACCAGAACTTGTTGAGATTGGGCATATGAATCCCGGACGCTGGCAGAACATGCTTAATATATATAAGCAGCTTGGATTTGCAAAAAAGGATGTAACCATCGAAGGTTTATTATTCAGGACTTCGAGCACAAAAAAGCTGCAATATTTTGATTATCTGTTATACGTGATCGCAGTAGCAGGATTTCTATTTATAATAAATATAATCGGTAACTGGCGCTTACGGAAACAGGTATTAAAAAGAACTGCAGACCTCCAAACTGAGATCATTAATCGCACAAAGGCAGAACAACGTTTGGAAATCGCAATAGAAGCGGCGGGACTTAGCATCTGGAGCAGGGATCTGGATACAGATACAGTGATTTATGACCGAAACTGGTTCCGAAACCAGGGCATTGACCCGGATGTTTTTTTGGAACATGATAAACTGATTGCATCCATTCATCCGGATGATCAGGAAAATGTGAGACAAGCTACCTCAGCACTTAGAAAAGGCAGAAACCAATACAACAATCTTACTTATCGTGTTAGAACAATTCATGGTGAATGGAAATGGCTTCTTTCATTTAGTAAGATGACCAATTCTGAAGGTAATGGTACTGGAAACATCGCAATAGGTTCAATTCTGGATATCGACTTCATCAAACGAAAAGAAATTGAATTACAGGAAATTACCAGGGAATTACGTAAGAAGAATAATGAACTTGAAAAGTTCGCTTATATCACTTCTCATAATCTCCGTGCGCCTGTAGTAAATCTTATAAGTCTGACAGAGCTACAGCAGGAGAGCAGCCTCTCTCAGGAGCTTCAGGACGAGATCCGCCAGAATATTCATGAATGTGTAAGGCAATTAGACAATACCTTAAATGACCTGGTTGAAATCGTAGCCAGCCAATCAGGAAAATCGGCAAAAAGTGAAGACCTGAATCTTCAAACTGAGCTTAATATGGTGATTAAAACGATAGAAAATCAAATCAGAAGCTCTGGTGCAAAAATAGAAGTAAACTTTGCAAATGATTTAAATATCCATTTCCCGAGACATTACCTTCATAGCATATTGCTTAATCTGTTCACCAATGCGATTAAATACAAATCTAAAGACAGGAATCTGGTGATCTCATTGAAAACACGTGAAGGCAAAGATTTTACACAACTTTTCTTTAGTGATAACGGCATAGGCATAAATCTTGATAAATACGGAAATAAAATCTTTGGCCTCTATCAGCGATTCCATACTAATATTGATGGAAAAGGTCTGGGATTATACATTATCAAATCACAGATTGAAGCTATGGATGGAAAAATTGAAGTTGATAGTTTGCCTGATGTAGGCACAACTTTTTGCATCTATTTCAAAAATCACAAAAACACTTTGGCTTAATGTCAGACTCAGGTAATTTATCGGTGACAGTTCCTTAAACAGATAAACAAAAATATA
>CAZGCG010000094.1:0-11169 GCA_964524205.1 uncultured Sphingobacterium sp.
AGCAAATATTGAGTAGGGCTTCCGGTCAAAAAACAAATCCAATAAAATATCTGAATCAATAAAAATTTTCTCAGAGGCCATGTTTCTCTTTTAGATACTCAAGCTTTATTTGTTTTAACTGTTTTTTTGAGAGATCAGGTCCTTTCAATATTCCTCTTAATTTCTCTATTTCCTTAGGTATATTAAGATCTGGATCATCCTTTAAATTATCGCTCTCGATAGAATTTTCTAAAAAATCCTGAATCAATTTGGATAAGCTTATATGCCTCTTTTTTGCATATTGTTTAGCACGATACACAACTTCAGGTTCCATGCTGAGCGTTAATTTTGTATTAGCCATACCCTTTTGATTATACGTACAAATATACAAAAAATATACGTGCTACTGTATCGTTCCCAGTTTCTTGCCAATCTTTACAAACGCAGCGATAGCCTTATCCAGATGTTCTTTAGTATGTGCCGCAGATAACTGCACCCTTATGCGTGCTTTATCTTTTGGTACCACCGGAAAATAAAAGCCGATCACATAAATTGCTTCCTTAAGCAATTCTGCTGCAAAATCCTGTGAAAGTTTTGCATCATATAACATTATCGGGACAATTGGATGTGTTCCCGGTTTGATATCAAAGCCGGCTGTGGTCATTTTTTCACGGAAGTACAGGGTGTTTTCTTCAAGTTTATCCCGTAATTCGGTGCTTTTTCCAAGTAAATCCAAAACTGCAATTGAAGCCCCAACAATTGAAGGCGCCAATGTGTTTGAAAATAAATAGGGTCTTGAGCGTTGTCTGAGAAGATTGATCACTTCCTTAGGCCCTGAAGTAAATCCTCCGGATGCCCCGCCCAATGCTTTTCCCAGCGTTCCAGTGATGATGTCTACCCTGCCCATTACTCCATGATGTTCATGTGTTCCGCGGCCGGTTTTACCCAAAAAACCCGATGAATGACATTCATCGATCATTACAAGTGCATTGTATTTGTCGGCCAGGTCACAGATTTTATCTAATTGGGCAATTGTGCCATCCATAGAGAAGGATCCATCACTTACTATTATGCGGTGGCGTAAATGCTGAGTTTCTTTTAATTTTTCCTCAAGATCTGCCATGTCATCATGGTTGTAGCGGAAGCGTTGCGCTTTACACAAACGGACACCGTCAATAATTGATGCATGATTTAATGCATCGGAAATAATCGCATCCTGATCATCAAATAAAGGCTCAAATACACCCCCATTCGCATCAAATGCTGCTGCATATAAAATGGTATCTTCTGTACCCAAAAATTTAGAAATTTTTTCTTCCAGTTCTTTGTGAATATCCTGTGTTCCACAAATGAATCGGACTGAAGCCATTCCGAAACCATGGGTGTCGAGTGCTTTTTTGGCGGCTTCAATCACTTCAGGATGAGATGCCAGTCCGAGGTAGTTGTTCGCACAGAAATTGATAACTTCCTGTCCGCCCTGAATTTTAATATCAGCACCCTGAGGAGTAATAATAACACGCTCACGCTTATATAGCCCGGCTTTTTCTATTTCCTCCAGTTCTTTCTGTAAAATCGGTTGAAGGGTCTTGTACATAATTGCTTAGTTTGAGAGTGTAAAATTAAGAATTCTGCGGACTTTCAGGTTCTTCCTCTTTAAACTGGTCATGTCAAGGTCTAATTTATTGCAGAATCGAATGTCTATTCATATTATTGCCATCTTTGTAAGAAAATAAACATGCGATCACTTTTCGTATTTCTGTTGTTCTTATTAGTTTCTCATGGCTTGCATGCCCAGAAAGTTATTCTCAAAGGCAAAATAACCGATCCTAAGGGGCTTCCCGTACCCTTTGCAAGTGTGTATGAAATGAACACCACAACAGGAACCTCTGCAAACAGCGAGGGAGAATATCAGCTGAAATTAAATCCGGGAAAGCATACGATAATATTTAAGGCTATTGGCTTTAGCCAGGAGTCCAGGGAGCTTGACTTGCAATCAGATAAGTTCATTTCTGTCATTTTAACCGGGGCAATTTATGAACTCAAAGATGTTGTAGTGCGTGCTTTTTCAGAAGACCCTGCTTATGAGGTAATCAGGAATGCAATCAGAGAGAGAAACTATTATTTAAATGAGACCGAAGAATACACTGCAGAAGTGTACATCAAGGGAATGCAGAAATTGCTCGGGGCACCAAAAAAATTTCTGGGAAGAAATATCGATGATCTGGGAAAGCAAATCGGACTGGATTCAAACCGAAAGGGAATCCTTTACTTGTCTGAATCTGAATCAAAGTTGAGTTATATGCAGCCCGGAAAGTACAGGGAGGTAATGATCTCATCTAAGGTTTCGGGTAGTAATCGTGCTTTCAGTTTTAACCGTGCATCGGATATGGGAATCAATTTCTATCAGAATCTTTTGGAGATGGAGGGACTGAGTGCACGCCCCTTTGTTTCGCCCATTGCTGATAATGCATTATTTTATTACAGATACAGATTGCTGGGTACCAGCATAGAGAATGGACAAATGATCAATAAGATCGAACTGATACCCAAACGCTCGGCAGATCCGGTTTTCAGAGGGGTAATCTATATTCTTGAAGATAGCTGGAGGATACACAGTGCCGATCTTTACCTGACCAGGGAGGCAAACATACAATTTGTGGATACTTTGAATATAAGGCAGGAATTTATTCCCGTAAACGCCAAAACCTGGATGCCCTCTTCTGTTCGCTTCGACTTTTCGGGAGGTTTTCTAGGCTTTAAATTTGGAGGCTATTACATTGCACTTTACAACAACTATGACCTGAATCCCGGACTAAATCCTAAAGATTTCAAAGAGGTTTTAAATATTAGTCGCGAAGTAAATAAAAAAGATACAGCTTACTGGAAACAGGCAAGGCCAATTCCATTGACAGCTGAAGAGCAAATTGATTATGTGAAGAAGGAGTCTTTGGCAACAAAGCGAGAGTCTAAAGTATATCTTGATTCACTGGATAAGGCTAACAACAAATTAAAACCATTAAATTTTCTGATCGGTACTGGTTATAATCCGCGCAACAGATTTAAGAAAGAGTATTATCAATTCGGATCTATTATTAATTCTCTTTTTTATAATACGGTAGAAGGCTTCGGTGTAAATTACCGGGCCTCGTATTCAAAACAGATCGATTCTCTGACCAACAAATTCCTGCGTTATACCGGAAAAGTTCGATATGGCCTTTCAAGTGAAAAATTCTATGCAAGTTTTTCTGCTTCTATTCCGCTGGAGAGTGGCCGATTTATGTTTAATACCGGATCAGATGTTTTGGACCTGAGTGATCGGGAGAGTATAAATCAGCTTGGTAATTCAATCAACTCATTATATTATGAGCGTAATTTGCTGAAGCTCTATGAATCGAGATTTTTAAATCTATCCTACTTAAAGCCATTTGGGAGTGTACAAACCAGTTTAAGCGCCGAATACTCAAACCGAAGAGCACTTCGGAATACATCAGATTATACAATCAGGGATCTGGCAAGAAGGGAATTTACTTCGAATAACCCTCTCGTTCCAGGCTCAGATTTGCCAATGTTCCCTGAAAATCAGGCATTTAAAATTAAGTTTAGAGCCAGTTATGCCTTCAGTAATGATTATGCTACCTACCCTTCAGGTAAATTTTACAGGCCATCAAAATATCCATTACTAGGTTTAAATTATGAAAAGGGGTTAAAGGGACTTTTCGGGTCTGATGTGGATTATTCACGGATCTCCTTTGACCTAACAAAAACAGATATAAAATTAGGCCTGTTAGGCCATTCGGCATTCTGGCTGGGAGCAGGTAAATTTTTGAATGCTAAAAATTTATATTATACTGAATATAAACATTTTGTAGGTACGCAAACGCTTGGATATACCCCGAGGGTGAATAGTTTTCTATATCTTGATTACTATAATTTCAGCACCGCTGACCAATACCTTGAAGGCCATTTTGAGCATAACTTTTCAGGCTTTCTGTTCAATAAACTGCCGCTTTTACGGAAATTAAAATTGAATGAGCTCGCTGGCTTTAATTATCTGGGAACACCAGCTACAAAAACCTATACTGAATTCTATTTGGGTATTAAATATCTGAATTTCCGGGCCCTGTATGGCTGGTCTTACTTAAATGGAAAGAAGGCAGATTTTGGATTCCGCATAGCCACCGGCCTCTAGGTTTTAATCTGATTTACTTGCCTGAATTCTACTTGCAGAATTTGTTTGGCAGCCTTATATTTGCATCGCATTAAACGCTGTTTGCAACAGTATCAATGATTTATGATAAAATACCAGACCCTTCTCTACTATTGTTATAGTAGAATAGAAGATGCGGAACAATTCGCATCCAATCACCTTCAGTTTTGTAAATCCCTGAACCTTGTCGGAAGGATTATTGTTGCCGATGAAGGATTAAATGGAACAGTTTCAGGCACAGTTGAATCCTGTAAAATTTACATGGATACGCTGCATGCTGATCCCCGTTTCGCAAAAATCGATTTTAAGATCGATGATGTGGAAGAACCTTCATTTATCAAGATGCACTGCCGTTACAAAGCTGAAATTGTGCACTCGGGACTTCGTGACCCGGGTATTATCAATCCCGAAAAGAAAACAGGAATACATTTAGAGCCTGCTGATTTCGTCAAGATGAAAGATGATCAGGATGTGGTTATAGTTGATGTTAGGTCGAACTACGAGCATTCAATCGGGCGTTTCAAGAATGCGGTTACTTTTGACATTGAGAATTTCCGTGATTTTCCGGCTATGATCAATGAGCTTGCCCAATATAAAGACAAGAAGATCGTAACCTATTGTACCGGTGGGATTAAATGTGAGAAAGCTTCGGCTTTATTGCTTCATGAAGGATTTGAAAATGTATATCAGCTTCATGGAGGAATTATTAAGTATGGAAAGGAAGCCGGAGGAGAAGATTTTGAAGGCAAATGTTATGTATTTGATAACCGGGTAGCAGTAGATGTGAATACAGTGAATCCCGTGGTAATTTCTACCTGTCGCAATTGTGGTGCACACACAAGCAAAATGATTAACTGTGCAAACCCTGAATGTAATGAACATTTTACCCAATGTGATGCATGCGGTGAAAAGCTGGATGGTGCTTGTTCTGAAATTTGTCAGGCACATCCAAGAAAGCGTGAATATGATGGGACGGGCTATTATGTTAAAGTCCCGCAACCTATAAATAAGCAGAAATTAAAACTTTCTCAGGTTTAAGATTTTGAAGGCAGTATTAACAATTTCCCTGCTTTGCATTTCCAATATTTTCATGACCCTGGCATGGTATGGGCATCTGAAATTTAAGGATATGGAATGGAGCAGGAGCCTCGGACTTATTACCATCATTTTGATCAGCTGGGGTATTGCCATGTTCGAGTATATTTTTCAGGTTCCTGCAAATAAATATGGCTTTAAGGGTAATGGAGGTCCATTCAGTCTCTTAGAGTTGAAGATGATTCAGGAGGCCCTGTCGATCGGGATATTTCTGATATTTACCTTGTTTTTTTTCAGAAATGAGAAAATTGCCTGGAATCATCTGGTCGGTTTTAGTTTTCTGATACTTGCCGTATTTTTTGTTTTTCTGAAAAAATGAAATAATACCGGGAAGAAATGATAATTTAACTCAAAATATTTTCATGAAAAGATTCCTTTCCTCTGCAATTATAGCCTTATTCATGCTGCAGTTTTCTGTTGCGCAGGATAAGTCAATGTTTTCTAAAGAGATTTTTACCAGCGGTACCGATACTCTGTTGTATAGGATGCTGCTTCCTGAAAATTTTGATGCTGCCAAGAAATATCCTGTTCTTATGTTCCTGCATGGTGCCGGAGAACGTGGGAATGACAATGAGGCACAACTGATGCATGGAAGCAAGCTTTTTTTAAGACCGGATATCAGGAAGGATTTTCCAGCAATCGTCGTTTTTCCGCAATGTCCAAAAAATGATTTCTGGGCAAATGTAAAGTTTGGGGATGGAAAGTCAGGTGACCGCTTCGGTTTTCAGAAAGGTGGGGAGCCCGGTAAGGCGATGCAGCTTTTACTTGGTCTTCAGACATATTTGAAATCGCAAAAGTATACAGATAATTCCCGTTTTTATGTCGGAGGCCTTTCGATGGGGGGAATGGGGACCTTCGAGATATTGAGACGCAAACCTAAGGCTTTTGCTGCTGCATTTGCTATCTGCGGAGGCGATGATATTGAGAATGTGAAAAAGTACAGGAATGTTCCTTTGTGGATCTTTCATGGAGGAAAAGATACAACAGTCCCACTTTCAAAATCAGAAGCTGTAGTTAATGAGTTAAAAAGACTTAATCGCCCGGTAAAATTTACAGTTTATCCTGACGCAGGGCATAATAGCTGGGATCCGGCTTTCGCAGAACCTGAGTTTTTATCATGGATATTCTCTCACAAAAAATAATTATTCGGTCTCAGGGTCTTTTTTAGTCAGGCCAGGCTTGAATCTCGGTTTATAGGTGGGCTTTGCAGGTTCATCTGAATGAGGAATTGCTTCCGCAGGCATTTCAGGCAGTTTTTCCTCTTGTGCCGGAAGTTGTGCCTTAAATCTTGGCTTGTATATCGGTTTTGCTTTTTCCTCTGATTCCTCTTTATTCAGGCCTGTATCTTCTGCCTTCTCAGTCATTTTAATGGCAGCTTTAAATCTGGGGATATAGGCAGGAGGCGGATCAGATTCTGTATTTTGAGCGGACAGGTCTGCTTTTTGTGCCGATGCAGCCTTGAAACGGGGTGCATAAGCCGGCTTCTCCTGATTTATTGCCTCAGTTTCTGGTTTATCTTGTGCAGAAGCAGGAATTTCTGCGATTTTGACTTCTTCTTTAACAGGTTTTGGTTCTTCTTTTAAGTGATAGGCTCTGCGTAATTTATTAAACCAGAATTTTTTACTATGATCAAAGCTTTTTTCTCCCATCTGAAGAAAATGACTCTCGAATTCAGAAAAAAATGACTGTTCTTTTGCTTTAAGCTGAATAGCATCAATTTTTTTCTTAATTAAAAATTCTTCAAAGGTCATTTCAGCATTTTAAGGGTATTTATTCTGCCATATTGTGATAAACCGCCTGAACATCATCGTCCTCTTCCAGTTTATCGATCAATTTGAAAACATCAGCGGCTTGTTCTTCAGTTACTTCAGTTGTTGATTCGGCTATGCGCTCAAGTTTGGCACTGATTACCGGAATATTCTTCTCTTCAAGTGCTTTCTGCATTTTTCCGAAATCTTCAAATGAAGTGTGAATTACCCCGATATCTTTCCCTGATTCATCAACTTCTACATAAAGATCCTCAAGACCAGCATCGATCAGCTCAAATTCCAGCTCATCCAATTCCATTTCTCCGGGATCAAATCTGAAAACTGATTTACGGGTGAAAATAAAATCCAGTGAACCTGTTTTACCCAGGGTACCATTGGTTTTATTAAAATAACTACGAACATTAGCTACCGTTCTGTTGGTATTATCCGTTGCGGTTTCAATCAATACGGCTACACCATGAGGAGCATAACCCTCATACACGATTTCCTCATAATTGCTCTCATCTTTGTTGCTGGCTCTTTTGATTGCAGCTTCAACCGTATGCTTTGGCATATTTACAGCCTTCGCATTTTGCATCGCGGTACGCAGGCGCGAATTTGCATCGGGATTTGACCCTCCGTCTTTCACAGCCATAACAATCTCTTTACCCAGTCGGGTAAATTGTACGGCCATTTTTGCCCAGCGTTTGAACTTTCTCTCTTTACGGAACTCGAATGCTCTTCCCATTTTATGTACTGTTTGTTTCTATCGTTTTTTAAAATTTATCAATTTCGCCGCTAAAATACAGGTCCTGGCAAAATTTCAGGTCTCTTTAGGCGATTTTTTATTTTTACTGTATTAACATATCCATTTTCACTGGCTTGATTCTTAATTATCTCTTCAGGTTTTTAAGCATAGACTCTGTCATTTTGGAGAGGTCAAATTCGGGTTTCCAGCCCCAATCATTACCTGCACTACTGTCATTTATTGACCTTGGCCAGCTATCTGCAATTGCCTGACGCTGATCATATTCTGTATATTCTAATTTAAAATCAGGTATATGCTTTTTAATTTCTTTAGCTAGTGTTTCCGGAGTGAAACTCATGCCTGTGAAGTTATAGGAAGATCTGATATTGATTTTATCTGCAGGGGCATCCATCAACTCAATGGTTCCGCGAATGGCATCATCCATGTACATCATCGGTAGCTCAGTTTCAGCCGAAAGGAAACTTTTATAACTGCTTTTCCTGAGTGCATCATGGAAGATGTGAATGGCATAGTCTGTTGTTCCTCCACCTGGTGCTGCTTTCCAGCTAATCAATCCCGGATATCTAATACTTCTGATATCCAGTCCATAGCGATGAAAATAATATTCACACCAGCGTTCACCGGCAAGTTTACTAATACCATAAACAGTATTCGGATCCATCACACAGTATTGTGGGGTTTGATCTTTGGGTGAATTCGGACCAAAAACTGCAATTGAACTTGGCCAGTAGATACGGGCTGTTTTGTATTCAAGAGCAAGATCAAGTACATTCAGTAAGCCATTCATATTCAAATCCCAGGCTAATTTGGGATTTTGCTCGCCTGTTGCAGATAAAAGTGCGGCGAGCAGGTATACCTGAGTGGGCTTGTATTTCTGAAATAGTTGCTTCAGAATATCTTTTTCCAGTACATTGACAAACTCGAATGGCCCTGCATTTTTAATATCGTAATCAGGCCGGCGAATATCACATGCTATGACATTCCCATCGCCATAGTTCTTTCTTAATTCAGTGACTAATTCTGTACCTATCTGCCCGTTAGAGCCAATAACCACAATTTTTTCTAACATAATAATTGGTTTTCATCAAAGTTAGAAAAACTGCCTTGCTTTAGTCATTTAAAAATCCGAATCATGATTTATTTAACCTCAGTTCTATATAAGGGAGGGTAAAACAATAAGGTAGTAATTGGTTAGACAAGGCCCTTTAGCCATAATAATTTGATTTTGGAAAGCAAAACCTGTGTGTTATAGGCTAGTCCAGTCCTTTCCTCCGGAGTAGTTCCGGCAAGAAATCGCGTTTCATTTCAAATTATGAATAGCCGGAAGCTACCTCCTCCGGCAAGGTTTATTTTACCCATAGCTGTTTTTCATTGTGAAGGGCAGCCCGGTAAAAGAACCATTTGCGATTTGAAATAAAGGGGGTGGCAGCTTTAGCTTTTTTGCAATACTGAATTTCATGACATATACTAATTCTACCACCAAATTAACTGCAGAACAAGGGAAGGTGCGACCGAATAAGCACAGACCATACTTTCTAAAACGAGAGAAGAATTATGCAATCTAAAATAGTCCGATAAGATTTATTTCTAACTCCCGTTATTTAAATTTAACTGCCAGAACAAAGGGCTTACTAAATTTTCTGATATACCCATCAGTATCAAAGAATTCTGCCTGCAAAAGGTAAATGCCACCCGGAGCGGGTTGACCATGTTCATTAAATCCATCCCAAATAAATGAACCTTCATTATTTAATATGAAGTTTTTAAGAAGCTTCTTTATTAAAACTCCATGGACATTAAATATGGATACATTTGCAATCTTTCCGGGGCCGGGAAATTGATAATTTATCTCCAGCAGATCTTCATAACCATCATTGTCGGGAGAAAATGTTTTTGAACCAAGCATGAAATTTTCCCGGAATAAAGGATCATCTGAGAATTGGGAATTCTTGTAGCCCGGAGTGGCAAAACCAGATGCTGAAGTTGCCGATCTTAGATTCCCGGGATCAGTATTAGGTCTGTTCAGTTTACTGCGTTCCAAACTTACCCCTTCTTTAGTTTTTAGAAGCTGAAAATGCATTTTTTCAGAATAACTTAGCTGATCAATTTTTTGTCCTTTACTGATCAGAACAGCATTGCCGGCATCATCGTTAAATGCCGGAAAGGGATCGATTTTGATGATAGCCGAAGTATCTTTTATGAAATATTCCTTTTTAATATTTCCGGGATCTGGTGTCAATGCAATGTATTTTCCGGGTTCAATGAATTGTTGCTTTTTGCTCAGTTGCTGAATTGAACTTATACTGTCATTGATGATTCGTGCGATTGAAAGATCTTTTAAATCAAGTGGATAATCACTATTGTTTAAGATTTCTACAAAATCTGATCCTCCCGCTCTTGGATTAAAGAGTATTTCGGTAATCAGAATATCATTCCTGCCAATATTTCGGCCAATGGTAAATTCCAGGGAATTGAATTCTACCGGAATTATTGTGTTCTTGCAATCACTGATATTAGTTGCTGCCAGACGATAAGTGTACCCTTTGCTTAGGGGCTCTCTGAAAGTTAATATAACCTGGTTAAAATCAGGCCCGCTTATTTGGGAATTTATGGGGTTTCCTGCTCCATTGTTCAGAAAGTAATTACTGTTAATACTCGCTTTTGCACTATCTGCTGCTTTGTTAAAGGTCAGGGAAATTCTCAGACTGTCTACAATTTCTATTGATTTCAACTTCAAAACTTCGGGTTTGTAATCAGTCTGGTATACTGAATTTTTCTTTCCGGGAGTTCCTCCTGAGCTGTCTCTGCTGGCTGTCCAGTTCTGAAAACTAAGACAGATTGATTCCGGATCAATAAGCTCAAGGGTATATCCACCTTTCCTTTTCTCAGAATCGCGGTACCAGTTGGAGTCGTACCTAAGCTTATGTATTTCTTTGCCCCTGTTATTTTTTAGAATTAATACATCTGTTTCATTATTCAGGTCGGGCCACACTGCCAGACCAATAACTTTTCCATAGGAGAGAAAAAGTGAAGTGTCCTTTTCAGCACATAATATGAGGTAAGATTTTGCCGCAATTTCACCTTTGGTAAATGAGTAATTTCTACCCTGATCGCCAAAGTTTAAACCGGTGATATTCACGGAGCTTGATGTTGGATTAAAAAGTTCCACAAATTCTGCTTCAGGTAAACCCCGGCTGGGGCTTGGGTCAGCAAAAATTTCATTTATTATCAAGGGGTAATCAATTTCAGGTATTAATGGGATCCTGAAAGAAATTTGGCGGTTCATTTCTGAACTTAATTTTCCTGAACAGGAATAAAGTGAATCAGCGAAAAGTGTATACTCTGTTCCTTCAATGAATTTTTTACTGAAG
>CAZGCG010000095.1:0-11056 GCA_964524205.1 uncultured Sphingobacterium sp.
TGGCTAGATTGGCGAACTTGAGAAACTGATCCGTACAATCATTTTGATTCCCGAATTTCGTAGCGGTGGCTTCAAAGGTGCCTTTATGCTGATACAATAACGTAGTGTACAAATTTGTATCCTTCTCAAGTACCTCGAGTTGAATTAAATAATCCGGAAAAATTGAATCAATAAATTTGAATTCCATTGTTTAATATCAGCATATTGAGCGAACAACTACTGTAAAGTTGGGACTTTTTCGCCACTAATTAACAATTGTCGATATTCCCCGCAAAATGTCTTTATTCTTATAATGCCATAAATTCTGTGTAAGCTTCATAAGATGTGTTTGTGACCCCTTTTGTACTCAGACTTATTTGCTTAGGATACCGCTCAAGCAGCTCGCATGCTGGCTTTGCGATGTCTATTACCAAAATTTGCTTGCCTTTTTTTAAATAATATTCTTCTAATATTTCATTAATACCCTTATCCTGAAAACCGTAGCCTATTACAACTAATTTGTCTGAAGACAAAAGATTTGCTTTAAAGTGATCAAATAACTCGATATAAAAAGGATCGCCATAGCGTTTAATCTTTTGAGTTGTTCCTGTCAAGTACGATGGATATTTATTTGTAAATGGTCTATCATACTGAAATTTTCCAGTTTCCTTATTGAAGCTCTCTTTGAAAATGTCTCCAACACCGTAATCTCTTTTTACTATTATTTGATCTTTAGAGCCTTGGAGGTTCAACGGATATATATCAATACTACCGTGAAGCTTGTAAAATCTCAATCTATTTTCATATATTCCTGAATATTGTTTTACTCTAACTTTATTTGTTTTGTGAATTTTCTCCTTATTAACTTCGATAGTATGATGAAGTTCACCAAAATATGGCGAATAAAAAAATGAAAAACCGTCAGTAAAGTATTCCCATAACCCTGATACAGATCGTCCGATAAAGTCAAATAGCAAATCGTGATTCAGGCTATGCGTAAAGACTATGTGATCCTTTAAAATTATCCCGATAGCCCTGCAAAATTCCTCATAGCCAGGATATCCACCAGTATATGTACAATTTTCATAATACCGTGGGTTAATCAATAAGCTTGCGACAAGCTGATTAAAAATATTCAAAAATCTATGCAGAAATTGTCTAGGGTTTTCAAATGACCCACTAATCTTGTATTCCTGCTTATACTTTTCACAAAATTCACCAACATAAGTCTCATGTTTCTTTTCATATAAGAATTCTATGAAATAATCGAAAAAGACCTCATAATTGAACAATGCGTAGTCACCTTTCAATTCTTGATTTATGTAGAAAGAAATGAATTGCTCTGCAAATCTCCTGTCATTTTTAGTTATTTGGGCGTTCGGGTCTCTATAATCATCGTTGCTATAAAAGCCCGCCGACATTTCTTGGTATAAATAAAAATCAGTTTCCTTAAGAGAACCAAGTCTTTGATTAATAAAATCTAATGAGGGCATACCATCAGGCCTCGAAAATCCTGAACCTAATAGCAATGAAAAATGCTTGGTCGGTTCTTTAGTTTTTATAGTTGAGATTAGGTCAACAAGAGGATGTCTTTCAGGCATTATTAAATATAGAAAGATAACTGGTTTATATTAGTTTCTTCTTTCACTACTCAGTTGGTAATCTGATCTTGTCATGGCTCAACGAAAAAGGTAATCAGGATCGTAATTATTGATGAAATTCACTAAAGGCAGATTGGCTACCAACCAATAACTACTTTCTTCATTAATCTGTTTTTCCGAAGCCTCAAGTAACGTTAAAGTCATTTGTTGCAATCTTTCAGCAATATCAGTTAACGCACCTTCTACTAGGTCATAGTGTTTGTTACCATATTTTTTTGCACTATAGTTTTTCAACTGAGTAATACTTGGTAAATCAGTCTTTATATTAAAATAATCAGCCAGGAATAGATAATTATTGAGGATTGCCTCTATATAAATGGCTTCTTCATCTTCTAAGCCCATATGATAATCCCGGTTGTCATGTTCCTGAATAAATTCGGCATACGGAGTCATGCTGGATAAAAAAGTGAATAGGACGCTTTCAAAGCGAGGTCTCAAAATATCCATGTCGTAGGCTTTTACAAACGCAGAAATATCACGCCGAGTAGAGATTTTTGTACCCTTTTCGAAATGATAAGTAAGTACGGTTTGTTTGTTATAGTCTAAATAGTTTTTACGGACATAGCTCTTGACACTTAAATAATATAACTCTTTTGCATCTAGGTCTGCCAGAAAGACAAAAACAGGTACAGCGAAATCGTACCATAGGTTAGTAGTTGTAAGCTTGATATCGCTAATTGCATAGGTGTTTTTTTGCGTCCAGGAAACTGATTGTCTAGATTTAAGCTGTATAGAAACCAGTTTCCCAGTAAGTTCGTCATTTTCATCCACGATCTCTACGTAATAATCGATTCCGTAATCCCGCTCTGTTATGTCTCGAACTACCCAGTTATCTGGCATAAGAGAGTTGAATAATTTCCCTGATGAAGTCTCAGAAATATGTTTTTTATCTCTAATGGGTTTGGCTTTTTTCTCAGAAAAGATCATGTCGATACAGTTAGGTTTTCAAATATAACCAGTTTGCTCAGCTGTCCGTAGAGTTTCCTGCGATTACGAAAATTGATTTTTCAGTACAACATAAATTAGCTGTTGTACAGTTTAAGCGAAGCCCTCTATGGATTATTCAATAAAAAAGAGTCATCAGACTCGCCTGGAAAAACCTTCTATCACCTCAGTATTACCATTAACTAATTACCTGCCATTACAACTGACAAACAGTATGATTTATACTTTGTTGAGTTTATGGACAAGCTTCAGCGTTATAAATTCCTGTGGTCTGACGGCAGCCACTCCCAGTTCAACAATCAGTTTTCCCTCTGTTATATCCAGGGTGGTCATCGTAATACCTAAACCCACATGCACAAAGTATGCTTCCTCAGGGGTCTTGCCTGCCAGAGCACCTTGCTGCCACAAACCATAGAGGTAACTTTCAAGTATGCCTTTTACTTTAAGCCATGTGCTGGCATCATTTGGCTCAAAAACGACGAAATAGCTGGCTTTAATAGCCGATGTCTCAATCATGTTGAATAACCTTCGGATCGAGATATACCGCCACTCATTATCTTTGCCAGCCATGGTGCGGGCGCCCCAAACCAGCGTGCCCTTACCCACAAAACTGCGAATACCATTTATAGATTTTCCATCCGGCGAAACGTTTAGTATGTCCTCATCCTCGGCTGTAATTTTTATCATCGGTTTCAGTACCGACATCAGCACTATATTTGCAGGTGCTTTCCACACTCCCCGTTCCCGGTCTACCTGCGCATAGACACCCGCAATAGCCGATGAGGGGGGAAGGATGAGTGTATATTTCGGATCAGTTAATGCTGTTGTAATGGCCTTGTAAAGCTCCGGGTCCGATTGTCCGATCTCATGAAGCGTTTTCGTATCCCGGGTTGCACGCTCAATTACAGCGATCCTATCTTCCGGCACCAGGGCTCTTTGGGTTGTTCTGAGAAAAGGATAATACGCCGCACCGTGCTTCAGGTTCTTTTCGCCAATCCCGTTCTCATCTCTGAATCCCTTTCCATTGATATCATCACTCAGCACATCCAGGATGCAGAAGCGATTGGTCATGGTACTGCATTGCTCCAATGCCTGCCGGCAAATAGTATAATAATCACCAGGTTGCTCAAGACCGCATGCTTCAGATAATACTATCAGCGTAGGTTCTTCTTCATGTTTAAGGGCGGTCAATCCGGCCTCGAAATCTGCGAATGATTTTTGCGAATGATATCGTCCAACAGAAACGATATAGCAACTGCCGCCTCCATTATCAAAGAACATTTTAAGCGCGTAATACAGGGTGTGAACTACTTCCGGCTGATTGATATCTAATTTGAATTTCCCGGCTACCTTCTTCCATTTTACAGATACTGACGACTCCGGCGGTCCCCCGAACAATTGATTGTACTCAGACAAGGAAGATATCCTTGTTGGAACAGGTGAGATATCATTTATGTCTCCCGGCGCCTTCTCGGTATAACCCAAAAAAGCGGGAATGGCGCTGGCGACCTCGCCAACAGAAGGTGGAAGGTTGGAGATTTCATCCACGTATATTGAAGGCGTTGTGTATTTGGGCATAGGGATATATTATTCAGGGGAATATACAAAATATGGGGAAGTTTTATTTAGAAACGGGGGCTTTGAATTCTCATCTCATTTGATGCTCTTAAATCTGTTTAAGATGCTCATTAGAAAATCCGGCTTCGGAGGATTTTTAAGGCAAGATTCATTTTCAAAAAGAGATGCTCTGATCGCGTACCAACCCATTCTTTCAGAAGCAAAAGTCTCAGGTTCATTTCACCTTAAAGAGCTTTCAGGGCATAAATTCTCCATCGTCCGATTTATTCCATGTTCTCTTGACAGGTTCATTCACTTAGGAGATCGGTGGCTTAACAAAGGAATGGGAAGGTTTATGAGTCTCATTAAGAATTATACTTCTCGTATCCTTCCAGAGAAGGTCGTGCAATTACAATTATATGTGTCGATGCAATTACAATTATATACAATCAAAAAAAGAAATAAAATATTAATAATGATGCTCTTAACAAAGATTATTTTCGATGAGAAGTAGGAGTGTTGAGTATGAACCATATTTGGAAATGAAGTTAATGTTCATTATTTTTGTGTGTTCACGTTACGTGAACGATATAATAAAATGAACACAAAAGCATATCATATCGGACACGAGGCCCTCAACCGCTTTACCAAGCATACGGGCATTGCGGCAGAATTTTCTCCTACTCAGGGTGTGGAGAATTTTAAAGATGCAACCATCCGTTTTCAGGATCCGCGCTTCACCGATGTCTTTGACATGGAGATCAAAAATGAAGTCCGCAACCATCACTTGTCTAGGCTGCTGGACCTGAAGGAACGCAGCAAGCGTCCTTACATCGTGATCGGGCAGACAATCTTTCCTTCTGTAAAAGAATACCTCCGCAAGAACGGGATCAACTATATTGATATGGCCGGGAACGCCAGCATTCAAACCGATCAGGCAATGATCTACATCGACGGGCAAAAATGGCAGGACGAAACACACCCTATGCTGCTTAACCGTGCTTTTACCAAAACGGGTTTGCGGGTGGTTTATTTGCTGCTGACCGATCCAGGGGCGATAAACTATCCTGTACGGTTATTGGCAGAGCTGGCTGGGGCTTCTGTAGGCGGAGTGAACAATACCCTTACAGGCCTGCTGACGATGGGTTTTCTGCGCAGGATCAATAAGACGACCACCCGGATTGATTTGAGGGAAACGCTGGTGGAACGCTGGATCAGCGGATACCAGGAACGATTGAAACCTGCTTTGCACCTGGGAAATTTCAAAATGAAGGGCGGCATGGAAAACTGGGAGCAGTTAAAGCTTGATGCCGGTAGTTACTGGTCCGGGGAAGCCGCTGCCTACAAAATGCGAAAGAACCTGTTCCCAAAAACAGTGACCATTTATACGGGCATGGAGAAACTGGATTTTATGAAACGGAACCAGCTGATCCCCCACCCCGAAGGCGAGGTCACCCTGTACCAACGATTCTGGAATGGCCGGATCGGTCAGGCCGATACGCATCTTGCCCCAGTATTGCTGACTTACGCTGACCTGACCGACACCATGGACCCACGCTGCATCGACGAGGCGCAGGAACTGATTAAAGAAAATAAGCTCTGATGCTGAAAGTAGATTTCAAACAACTGCGCAACGAAGCCTTGCACGATATTATTTTGGCGCTGGAAGAAGCCCTGGAAAAGATCGGGATCGATTACTACCTGATCGGCGCACTGGCACGTGACGCCTGGTTCCAACAGGAAAAAATCTTTAGCCGAACGACTGCCGATGTCGACTTTGCCATCCTGGTACCGCAGAAGGAAAAATTCGAGGAGCTCAAAACATTCCTTGCCAGGGAAAAAGGTTACGTGGAAACCAAAGGTAATTCCTTTGCTATGATTTCACCGGGAGGCATCACAGTTGACATCCTGCCCTTTGGTTCTATAGAGATTGATGAAGAGCTGAATATGGCAAACGGCAAAGCCCAGGTTGTAACTAACGGTTTCAAGGAAGTCTTTTCTGTGGCTTTGGAGCAATTTGAATCCGAAGACGGGCAGTTGCGCATCAAGATCGCTTCCCTGCCTGGGATCGTGCTGCTAAAGCTGATCGCCCACCAGGACCGTCCGGAGATCCGGATCAAAGATCCTGGAGACATCCTGGAGATTCTTCACCATTATTTCGACTTGAATTCTGAACTTATTTATGATCAACACGATAATGTGTTTGACGACGAACAGTCGCTGGAAATGATCTCGGCACGTGTTATCGGGAGAGAGATTGGAAAAATCGTATCGGAAAACCCTACCCTGCGTCAAAGGGTCAATACCTATCTGACCACTGAAATAGAAAAACAGGAAAATGGCTCATTGATCCGGCTGATGCAGCGCAGTACCGAAAAGTACAACCAGGAAGAGGTCACGGCAATGCTAAGCGCAATAGTTCGTGGAATGACTGAGGTGAAAGATAGGTTGTAGTCGCCAAGTTTACAGAAACGGAAGTGCGAATACAAAAAATATTGGCTCCGTCGATCCAATTTCAACCTTTATCGCATGTAATAAGTATTAAAATAACTTCTCCTCCAGTAAATCCTTCCAGAGAATAAAGCCTTTTGGGTCATCAGAATAATCATGAACTATTCTACTAAAGTTATCAGCGTTGGTATCCAAATAAGCCTGGCGTCCATTTATTCTGATCTCGCCAAGTAATCGATCTATCTCCTTTACTTTTAAAGCTAACTCATGCATTGCCTTTTCAATATGCCAGATATAGGTAGCTTCCTCTGTATCCAGCGTTTCCCAAACGAGATGATATTGTTGAATGCCGGAAACTAAAAAAACAAAGGAAAATGGTTCTAGAACAAAGCGCAGCTTAAGTATTGAGCTTTCATGTATCTTAGAAAGATACCGGAGATGCAGATGATGTTTATAGTCTTTCAATGACAAGATGTTTTCGAGCAAATCCTCGTCACTGTCATAAAGTGGTTGAGCTTCGCCTCCTTGCAATTGCTGTGCGTCCAATAAATTTGTTTCACCGGATGGTACTCCCTTTATTATTCCCTTATTTAAAAATCGAAATTTAACACTGTCAATAACTTCGCGATTGATCTTATCCAGATCTATGGAAGCCGCTGATTTAAATATCAACCGATTATGCTGAACCGTTGCCTGGATGTGAATATTTACGCTATCCTTCTTCAGGAACTTTATAAAATAGGGTTTAAGGACACTGAATTCAGGGCGGATATTCAGGTTTTCGATCTCAAAGTCGATCACTTCATCGTTAGATAATTCGCATATGTACTTAAATGCTATCGAACCAAACTTAAATTCGAGGGTTTCAATAGGCACTTCGATACGCTCATTAATTTTTCCGCTTATCGCTTCACTCTCATCTGAGCCAGTGATTAAATCATTTGTCTTTATTTTATTGTAGTAAGCATTTCTTTTTTGGAATAGCTTTTCCAGGTAAAGAATATTACGATCCCGGTAATCATAAATAGTCGGTGCAATTTCCGACCGTTGAACTCGTCCGATATATTGAACCAGCTTACCTTCAAATGCGAATGGATAAACTAAAAATAACGTGGTTATATTTTGAACATCTGTGCCTTCTCCGAAATATTGCCCTGTGGTTATCAGGGCTTGAAAATCACCATTCTTTATCGCTTCCCATTTAGATTTCTTCTGCGATTCCAAGTCTTCCCCACTAATAGCAATGGTGTCATAAGCTTGCTTTAAATACTGTTGTAGCGAAGCAATGTGTTCTTTACGTTCGGTTAGGATTACTACTTTCTTTCCTGCGTTTAATTCGGACGTCACATCGTTTAAAATGAGTTGATTCCGTGCCGAATCGTGTACGAGGATTTTAAAAAGTGTTTCAAACTTGTCTGTTTTTATATTAAACGGAACAAACAGCCCGGTATCCCGGATCTTAATTTTAGCACCTTGATGATGGGCAATTTCAGGGCTTTTGATCTCATGGATTATTTCTCCAAGGTGAATGAATATCAATTTGCCATCATTATACTTTCTAAAAGGTGTTGCAGTTAACCCATATAAATAATAACTATTTAACTTAGAGATTACCTTCTGATATGTTTCCGCCGGAACATGATGACATTCGTCTATAATAATAGTTCCAAAAGCATTACACAAGTCTGCGCCATCCTCTGATTCAAGTGCCTTTTCCATGCTCTGAATCATTGCAACGGTAATCTGCTTTCCAAGCTTATTTCTCCCGGCGCCAATTTTTCCTATATCCTTCTTTGCAATGCCCAAAAAAGATTCAATTCGCTCCATCCATTGATCCGCTAAAGTTTTCCGGTGAACCAGAATTAGCGTCGGCTGTTGTTTTGTCTGAATTATGGCTAAACTCACTATGGTCTTTCCAGCTCCTGGCGGGGCAACAATGACTCCAAAATCTTTTTTATTTGCTGCGTCTTTAGCCGCTTTTTGATATTCTCTTAATTCAATGGTACCTTTAAATAGTAAAGACTCCTTTTGTATTCGTTGGTCATTCAGAATATAATCAATTTGCTTTTCTATACAGAAACGCAATAGTTTGCCAATAAAGCCCCGCGGTATCAATATATCTTCAGAGGTCTCATTTAATAATTTGAAGTAGCGCTTAATGCCAAAGGTGCTTTTATTGATATTCTTCTTTACTTGAAATTCTGTATTAGCAAAGTTTAATTCTTCTTTCAGAAATGAAACCAGCGATGCTGGCAAATTGGTTCTGCCTATACTAATCTCATTGTGTAAGGAGATAATCACTTTACCGGAAGCATCTCCTATCGGCTGAAATAAGCCATCTGATATACTTTCTTGCCCGGTTAGATCTTTATAGAGCTCATTTAGGTAAGCTATTTCAGCTCTTTGAATTGACTTTAAAAACTTCCATTGATCGTTATAAGGCTGTAGTGTCTCCGGATCAACGAAACAGCTGTTGCCGTTATCTAAGCTGGACTTATTTAGAGGCAAGGCAATTAAATTCCCGACGCCTTTCTTAGAAAGGGTATCCTGATTGGGGAAAAGGCGATCAAAGCTCGAGTTTTTATCGAATATAGAGATGATGCCGGATTTCTCAAGCAATGTCAAGACTATTTTACGGCTTCGAAATGCTTCGTAAGGCTCCTCAAAAAATATCCAAACGTGTCCACCCTTTCCAGAACGGGATCGCTCCAAATAGGCGGGAAGGCTATGTTCCTCACAAATCTTTAGAAACGACCGACATTCGTCTACCCAATTTAATTCATCAAAATCTGCAGCTATAAACCAGGATGTATTATTTGGAAGCAGAGGGTAGAGACCCACAACCTGCTCACCATTAAGGTGTTTTAAGAGTTCTTGATCATTTAAAGGCTTGTATGTTTTGTCATGGAATGTTTGGAATGTACCTCCTTTTGCCAGATGTAGTTTATACCAGTGAGGGTCAAAACTAAAAGCCGGCATGTAATTTCCTTTGCCGTTCTTTTCCCATCTCACGGCAAACACGTCCTCTCGACCCTTAAAGAGAGACTTATATAGATTTAACTGATCAGTAGCAATTGAGGTCATTTTATATTCAGCAACTCATTCACCATTTGAGGAATGATCGCCCGACAGTAAATCTATATGATTATATATTAACCCCATAATTCAGGAACACACTTTTACGTAGATTCTCAAAGCTCTTTACTGAACAATGATTACTTCCCCCAACCTCTTCTTCAACGCCGCCATATCCTCACTAATCTTCTTCTCCAACACCTTAGCATAAATCTGAGTTGTAGCAATCTTGGTATGCCCCAGCATCTTACTCACCGTTTCAATAGGTACGCCGTTGGATAGTGTAACCGTTGTCGCAAACGTATGTCTCGCCAAATGGAATGTAATATTCTTCGTTATCCCACAGATCGAAGCGATTTCTTTCAGGTATGCATTAACCTTCTGGTTGGACACCACCGGAAAAACTGTGTTGGTTATTGCAGCGCGTGGATTCTGTTTATACTTCTTTAAGATTTCTACTGCTTTGGGAAGAAGCGGGGTATTAACCGGAATATCCGTTTTCTGTCTGCAGGTACGCACCCACATCTCTCCGTCAGAAGCTTCAACAATATTGTCATGCTTCAGATTGATTACATCCACATAAGCAAGGCCGGTATAACAACAGAATACAAACAGATCCCGGATCATATCAATCCGCTCAATCTCAAAGACCTTGCTTTCCATAGTAGCCAGCTCCTTCTCCGACAGATGCTCCCGGTTTACTTTAAGGATTTTAAGCTTATAATTGGCGAACGGGTCCTTGGAGATCCATTCCAACCGGATAGCCAGGTGAACCATTTTTTTAACGCGGATAATATGTTTCATTACCCCGTTATTATTCATCGGCTTCTGGTGGTCTACGGGCTTGTGATTGCGAAGGAAAGTCTCAAAATCATAAATGAATTTATAATCCAGTTCATCGAGATATAAATCTGCAGCCTTGAACTGCTGTTGCATGAACTTTACGAGGTATCGCTGGGTAACATAGTAATGCTTAAGCGTGCTCCATTTCAAGGTACTGGCAGCGGTTTCGTTATGATATTCAAAGAGACTGCTTAATGTGTGGACTTCTTCTGCCGTTCCTAAAAAGGCATCTTTGATCGCATCAGCATTAACTACCCTGCCTTTTAAACTTAGTTGCTGGTAGCAGGTGCCGATGGCCATCCGAACCTCATGCAAATAGTGATTAATACTTTTGAATTCTTCCCTGCTGCCCTTTAACGTTCCTTTGACGTTATCCCAACTCTTAACTTCTACTAACTGCTTCAATGCGATATAACAGCGCTTCCGGTTAACCGTAACGCATGCATAAACTGGTGCTTTTCCATCTCTAACTTTATCAGCTCTGATAGTAAAATGGATTCCGAATGACTGTGATGTTCTCATAAAATTGCTTTTTTAGCTTAAAT
>CAZGCG010000096.1:0-2357 GCA_964524205.1 uncultured Sphingobacterium sp.
AAGTGGAATACTCTTAATATTTTGCTTATAACTAAATCAAAAATAAGGTAAATTCGGCTTATTAGAAGTATTTATAAGTCTGTTTGTAAATTAATCAACCAGTATTAGTACTAAATTAACATCTTTGATGAGCTTGTTAACATGTTTGTTCATATTCAATAGTATATAATTTTTCTTCCATGAAAAATGTTGATTTTTTAGTGATAGGATCCGGGATTGCAGGATTAAGTTTTGCTTTGAAAGCTGCCAAATATGGTAAGGTTCTGATAGTTACGAAAGCAAATGAGGATGAATCCAATACTAAATATGCTCAGGGTGGTGTTGCTGTTGTTGTGGATAAAGAGGAAGATTCATTTGAGAAGCATATAGATGACACATTGATTGCTGGCGATGGACTTTGCGACCGGAAAATAGTTGAGATTGTTGTTAAAGAAGGGCCGGCGCGTATTGATGAAATTATCCGATACGGTACTCATTTTGATAAAACTAATAAGGGAATATTTGACCTTGCAAAAGAAGGCGGACATTCTGAAAGTCGTGTATTACATTATAAGGATATTACCGGTTTTGAAATTGAAAGAGCTCTGCTTGCACAAATACATAGTGATCCAAATATTGAGATTTTAACTCATTATTTTGCCGTAGAATTAATAACTCAACATCATATTGGAGAGTTTGTGGATAGAAAATCTGACAATATTGAATGTTATGGTATTTATGCCCTTGATACCTCAACTAATAAAGTTGAGAAGTTTTTATCCAGGGTTACTTTAATGGCTTCTGGAGGTGCTGGACATATTTATGCCACTACTACCAATCCTGTAATAGCAACCGGTGATGGAATTGCCATGGCTTATCGTGCTAAGGCAAAGGTGAGAAATATGGAATTTATCCAATTTCATCCTACCGCATTATATAATCCAGGAGAGTATCCTTCTTTTTTAATTTCTGAAGCTGTTCGTGGCTTTGGGGGTGTGCTTAAAACGAAGAATGGTGAGGAGTTTATGCAGAACTATGATGAACGCGGTTCATTAGCTCCGCGTGATATTGTGGCCAGAGCCATTGATGCTGAAATGAAAAAATCCGGCGATGATTTTGTTTATCTTGATATCAGGCATCGTGATAAAGCAGATATTCTTTCTCACTTTCCTAATATTTACGCTAAATGTCTTAGCATCGGGTTGGATATGACCCGTGATCTGATTCCTGTGACTCCTGCAGCGCATTATATGTGTGGGGGTATCCTGGTTGATGAGGATGGTAAATCCTCTATTCACAGGCTCTACGCCTGCGGTGAATGCACCTCAACCGGTCTGCATGGAGCAAACAGACTGGCTTCTAATTCTTTGCTGGAAGCTCCCGTTTTTGCTCACAGGATTTATGAAGACGCTATCAAAGTATTTAAGAATTATGAAATTCCTGATAATATACCAGAATGGGATGAAACAGATACTAAACTCTCAAATGAAGACATTCTGGTAACTCACAATCTTCGCGAGACCCAAAAGGTTATGAGTGATTATGTTGGTATTGTCAGATCTGATTTCAGGCTGGAAAGAGCGATGCGTCGGTTAGGATTATTGTATGAAGAAACCGAGAGTTTTTACAAGAAGACAACACTTTCTGTTAAATTATGTGAGCTTCGAAATGTCATTCAGAATGCTTACATCGTTATAAAATCAGCAATGTTGCGAAAGGAGAGTAGAGGGCTTCATTATACAACCGACTATAAACCTCATGCGCTTGATCCACATGATACCGTTTTTTAATTTTTTTTATGGCACTTATTTTACCAGTTAAGAATGTTTTTCCTGAAATCGGGACCAATTGTTTCCTTGCAGAAAACAGTACTATAGTTGGTGATGTTATTATCGGCAATAATTGCTCCGTTTGGTTTAATGCGGTTATCAGAGGGGATGTTAATTATATCAGGATTGGTGATAATACCAATATCCAGGACGGTGCTGTAATACATTGTACCTATCAGAAAGCAGCTACCGAAATTGGTAGCAATGTTTCAATAGGCCATAATGCACTTGTTCATGGTTGTACATTGTATGACCATGTACTTATAGGAATGGGTGCCATAGTGATGGATCATGCGATTGTTAATGAGTATTGTATAATTGCTGCCGGAGCTATTGTTCTTGAGAATACTGTTTGCGAGGCAGGGTATTTATATGCGGGTATACCCGCCAGAAAGATTAAGCCTCTAACAGATCAGCAAATAGAAATGCTTAATAAGCTTCCCGAAAACTATAAATTATATTCTACCTGGTTTATTAAGGATCAGGAATAACCACGTTTTCCTCTAAATCCCAGTTAGGTCTTAGAGAGATTGTTTTGTCAAAGTTCCA
>CAZGCG010000096.1:2457-11042 GCA_964524205.1 uncultured Sphingobacterium sp.
TATATTGTTTTTTTAGCTTCCAGGGATATTTTAAGCTATAGGTTCTGAGTGAATTGGGATCTTTAACTATCTGATAGCCTTTTGCCGGTATAGAATCTTCAAGAAGCGTGATTTGTGATTCCTGATAAGACTGAATAGGGGATGGGAACTTCAGAATTAATTCTGAACCGGGTCTGATTTTGCTTCCTGATAGGTTATCGGATGCAACAAGGGATCGTATATAAGTATCTCTTTTATTTCTTCTGAGTGTAACTGTGTCAAGCGCTTTTCCTGCTGAGTTAATCACAACATCAATTGAATCAAAATTTAATTCAGGTAACCATACTGTTGCCGAATCCCGCGTCAAGCTAAACTCAACTGTCTTGCTTTGATCAATGCTTGAAGGTTCGATTATGCTTATTGTAGGATTATTTACGGGTCTGTTGAACGTTACATTTATTCTTCCATCTCCTTCAATACGACGATCTTTTACCATGAAAACATTGGGATATTCTTTAAATACTTGTAAGACAATTCCACTGGTGTCTTTTGTTAGCTTGATGGGATTTTGAAGAAATCCGATCTCTTCGTTCTGACCGTTGTATATTCTATCGCCTCCTTGTTCCAGTAAGGCATATAGTTTATAGGTATCTTCCCTTAGATTGGAAAGTTTGAATGTGCCTGCTGTGTCAGTTATATTGAATACATTCGCTTTCTTTTTTCCGAATAGGGAATCCTGACCTATAGGTGAAATGAATACAGTAACATCTTTCAGTTTTTCCTTTGTTAGTGAGTTAATTACTTTTCCTGAGATCGAAAGTGAATCAATTTCATTACCTGTTGAAAACACGTATGAGTAATTTTTAAGAATGTTACTTTCATTGACATCAGCTATGGCCTTACCAAAGTTTATGGAATAAGTTGTGTTTGCCTCAAGTTCCTGTTTAAACTCGATTTCCAGATTTTCCTTTTTTACTTTAAAGGTGGGTGGAATGTCCATGGCTGGTGAGATACTAATTTCAGTATACTCATTACTAAGTTTTACAAATTCATTAAATTCTATTTCAACTTTTTTTGCTGCAAAGTTTTTTGTGTAATTTTTTGGCACCTCGTTGACTATTCCTGGAGGAATACTATCTTTTGGTCCACCGGTTGGAGATTGCATACTTGCACAGCCCGATATAAAGGTCGCCAGCCAAAACAGAACGATTGATGAGAGAAAAATTACCCTCTTTTTATTATTTGCCATTTATAAGCCTTATAGACGATTTTCTATGTTTTTGGATTATTGTTATTAACTGAGGCGAGAAAGTCGCGTATATCTTATTATTTAAAGTCGGCCGAAAATGTTGCTAATATACTGGTAATGAAGTTGTTAGCAATCATCTGGCCATATGAACCATTAAAACAGAAATATCTGATGGCGAAACCCCCGAAATTCGTGAAGCCTGCCCCAGGGTTCTCGGTTTTATTTTCATCAGTTTTTCCCTTGCTTCTTTTGACAATGACACAAGGTCAAGATAGTTAAATTCAGGATTGATAGTCTGATCTTCCATTCGTTTCATTTTGTCGACTATCTCGAGTTCCTTTTCAAAATAGCTTTCGTATTTCACTTTTATTTCTGCCTGTTCAACGGTTTCCCTGTCATATTTATTTAGTAGATCACTGAATACGGAATCTGCTTTTTTAATATCCTTAAATCCTATTTGAGGTCTGGTTATTAGCTGGAACATTTTTACATTTTGTGATATGCCCGGTGTACCCTGTTCTTCAAGAATAGCATTTACCGCGTCAGGTCCTATTGATGTGTTTTTTAAATAGCTAACCAGATGATCAGCATTTTCTATTTTCTTATTTACCTTATCCAGTCTTTCTTCAGATATCAAACCTAATTTATATGCTATTGGGCTTAATCTGATATCGGCATTATCTTGTCTTAATAATAATCTATGTTCAGCCCTTGAGGTAAACATGCGGTAGGGTTCTTCGGTTCCTTTTGTGACGAGGTCATCTATTAATACACCAATATAGGATTCTGCTCTTTTTAGAATAAGTTCTTCCTCATTGTTTATTTTAAGATGCGCATTAATTCCAGCCATAAAACCCTGACAGGCGGCTTCTTCATATCCCGTAGTTCCATTGATCTGACCTGCAAAATATAGATTGGCTATATTCTTTGTCTCAAGAGTAAGTCCCAGTTGTGTAGGAGGGAAGAAATCATATTCAATTGCATAGCCAGGCCTGAACATTTTAGCTTTTTCGAAACCCGGAATTTTAGTTAGTGCTCTATATTGTACGTCCTCCGGGAGGGAAGTAGAAAAACCGTTTACATAGATTTCTACAGTATTCCATCCTTCGGGTTCAACAAAGATCTGGTGCCTGTCGCGTTCAGCAAAGCGGTTGATCTTGTCTTCTATCGACGGGCAATAGCGTGGACCTAATCCTTTAATTCGGCCTGTAAACATTGGCGACTTTTCAAAACCCTCTTTGAGCGTTTCGTGAACTTCGGAATTTGTATAGGTTATCCAGCAGCATTTCTGTTCTTTTGGCAAAGCAACATCGGTATATGAGAACCTTCCTCGATCCGGATCGCCCCATTGTTCTTCCATTTTAGAATAATCCAATGATCGGCCGTCTACCCGCGGGGGAGTACCTGTTTTCATTCTGCCTGCTTCAAATCCAAGCTCTACGAGTTGTTCTGTTATTCCAGTTGCAGATTTTTCTCCTGTTCTGCCACCTCCAAATTTCTTTTCACCTATATGGATTATCCCATTCAGGAATGTTCCATTGGTCAATACAACTGCTTCTGACCTAATTTTTAGACCAAGGGAGGTCCTTACTCCACATACTTTATTATTTTCTATCAGAAGCGAGGTTGCTGTATCTTGCCAAAAATCAACATTTTGTGTGCGTTCTAATGCTAGTCTCCATTCTTCAGCAAAGCGTTTTCTGTCGTTTTGTGCCCTTGGGCTCCACATCGCCGGTCCTTTAGAACTATTAAGCATGCGGAATTGCAAGGTAGTTTTGTCTGTGATTATACCAGAGTATCCACCCATTGCATCAATCTCACGAACAATTTGTCCTTTGGCAACACCGCCCATAGCCGGATTACAGCTCATCTGGGCTATTGTTTCCATATTCATGGTAATCAATAAAACCTTTGAACCCATATTGGCCGCTGCTGCTGCTGCCTCGCAACCCGCATGCCCGGCGCCTACCACTATTATATCGTATTTATCAAACATTTTTTATGATGTTCCACGTGGAACTATAGAGTTTGTAAAAATAATCATTACTATTTAATAATTGTTCCACGTGGAACATGCTTAAAAAAAGAGATGAGAGCTGCTGTGCCCCAAACGGCGTTAAGAAAAACAAAAGGGTAGAATTGTATCAGATAGGAAGAATACCCACATAAGGCTGATCCAAATAAATTCAGGGCGCTATACCATTTGCTCTCCGTAGGCATCAATTTCCTTAAATTGAGATAAAATGCGATAAGCAATAGACTTACTCCCGCGGATGCTAATAGATCTGATAGACTCATATTCATTTTTATTCTGATAGCTCCAGCCAACGAAATGTTTGCTCATCGATCTTGTCTTTAATTTCTTTTATTTTGTTGGCGATATCTGTTAGTTTATTATGATCGGTTATTCCTGAATTTAATTCGGATGTTAAGACTTCTGTCTGATGCTCGAGTTCTTTTATACTTATTTCAAGTTCAGAACGCTCTTTTTCTTCCTTAAAACTTAGTTTTCTTTTTGTAATCTCAGAATGGGCGGCTATTGGTGCAGCTTTGTTTTCAGCTTTTGATGGTTTTTTGGGCTCTTCTTGTTCAAGCCTGTAATCGGTATAATTACCGGAGTAGATCTGAACATTACCATCACCTTCAAAAATGAAAAGCTGATCGGTTAAACGATCGATTAAATACCTGTCGTGTGATACCAGCATTAGAATGCCCGGGAAATTAAGTAAGAAATCTTCCAATACATTTAATGTATCGATATCTAAATCATTTGTTGGCTCATCAAGTATGAGGTAATTAGGGTTCTTCATCAAAACCCGCATAAGCTGGAGTCGTTTCTTTTCACCACCACTTAACTTATTTACCATACCATATTGTTTCGCTGGTGGAAACAGAAAGTGGGTTAGAACCTGACTGGCAGTGAGATTTTTCCCATCGGCCATTGTTATGTATTCTGCAATATTCTTGACCACATCAATTACACGCTCATCGTCTTTAAATTCGAGCCCGCCTTGTCTGTAATAGCCAAAAACTGTTGTGTCACCGACATTAACCTTGCCACTATCAGGTTTTAGTGCTCCTGTAATAATGTTTAGCAGTGTAGATTTACCTGTTCCATTCTTGCCGGCTACTCCAATTCGGTCTCCTTTTTTAAAGGTGTAGCTGAAATCATTAATTATTGGTTTACCGTTAAATGATTTACCCACATGCTCCAGTTCCAGGATCTTGTTTCCTTGTCTTGAAACGTTGACGCTTAACTCAAGAGATGATTTAACATTCCTGCCTTTGGTTTTTTCTTCAAGATCATAAAAAGAGTCGATCCTTGATTTTGATTTGGTTGTTCTGGCTTTTGGCTGACGACGCATCCATTCCAGTTCTTTTTTAAGCAGGTTTGTGTTTTTACTAAATGTAGCATCTTCAGCAGCATTTTGTTCTGCCTTCTTCTCTAGATAGTAGCTGTAATTTCCGTTAAAGTTTTGAATTTTGCCTCTGTCAAGTTCGATAATTCGGGTAGAAACATTATCCAGAAAGTACCTGTCATGCGTAACCAGTAATATTGTTTTTTGCCCGCTTGTCATATAGCTTTCCAGCCATTCTATTGTTTCAATATCAAGGTGGTTGGTTGGTTCATCCAGGATATAAACATCAGGATCGTCGATCAGTAGTTTAGCAAGTGCCAGTCGCTTTCTTTGTCCTCCCGAAAGGGTAGCAATTTTTTGTTCCAGATGTTGTATTCCCATCCTGCCCAGAATCGTTTTTATTTCATACTCATACTCCCAGGCATTTGCATTACTTAATTCATCCATCAGTCTGTTCAGGAGTTTTTCATCCTGGACATCCTGATTTACAGCTTCTTCGTATTGGCGGATCAATTGCTGACGCTCATTTCCAATAGAATATATGAAGTCGCTGATTGTTTCCTGATTGCTAAATTGAGGGTCCTGTTCCAGGTAACCAATCTTCAGATCCCGCTCGGTTACAACTTTACCCAGACTTGCTTGTAAAATGCCTGAAAGTATTCTAAGCAATGTTGATTTTCCTGTTCCGTTAATGCCAACGAGTGCTACCCGATCGCCTTTATTCAGACCGAAATAAAGGTCCTTAAATAACCAGTTATCGTTAAATGAATGTCCTAATTGTTCTGTAGATAAAATGCTCACGCTAATTCTTGTATTTGTATGGAAGGATATATAAAAGTTCCTTTAAGTTCTTTTAATGATTGATTAAGCATTGCCCGAGCAACGGTTTCTGCCTTGATGCTGCGGAATTTTTTTAATGGGCCTATAAGAAGCAGATCAATTAGTTTAAAAGCAGAGATAGCAAACTTTTCGACCAGGCGGGACTCTTTGCGTTTTCCGGTTAAGAGTGATGGCTGATAGATGTGTAAAGATGGAATGGATAGTTCTTTTAGTTCATTTTCCAGTTCTCCCTTTAGTTTCAGATAGGAGTTAGAGGCTGAGGCATTTGCTCCAAGCGATGAAACCAAATGAAATTGCATCACTCCATTTCTTATTCCAATCTCTGCGAGCTCTAAGGGATATTCAAGATCTATTTTTCTGTATTGACCCGAATCAGGAGTCGCAGCCTTTGTGGTACCCAGACAGCTATAAATAATATCACCTTTGATCTCAGTAGAAAAGCGCTCTAATTCATCAAAATTAACGATCAGTTCCTGAACTTTAGGAATATGAATGTTTAGCGGTTTTCTAAGTACCAGCAATATCCTTGATATTTCAGCAGATTCGATTAGTGCAGAGAGTAAGTGACTGCCAATAAGTCCGCTTGCCCCAACTAAAATGACTTGATATGGCATTAATTTTTCTTATTAATCTGCAAAGGTACGCATTACTAAGTTTGGAATTAATATTGTATGTTTAAACATGTAATTTAAATCAAAAACATGAAAAAGATTATTCATCGCGCAGCAGATCGTGGAATTCAGGATCATGGCTGGTTGAAAGCAGCTCATTCATTTAGTTTTGCCCAATATCATGATCCTTCAAAGGTTCATTTTGGCTTGTTAAGAGTACTGAATGACGATATTATTGCCCCTGGAATGGGATTTGGGACCCATGGTCACGATAATATGGAAATTGTAACTATTCCTTTAAAGGGAGTCCTGGCTCACAAGGATAGTTTGGGTTCAGAGGGTAATATCAGTTACGGTGAATTACAGGTCATGTCAGCAGGGAGTGGAATTCGTCATTCGGAATTTAATGGTTCTTCTACTGAGGAAGCGGGTTTGCTCCAAATCTGGGTATTTCCAAAGAAGCGTAATATACAACCCCGTTACGACCAGATGAGGTATGACCTTGAGAAAGCAAACAATTCATTTCTGACACTTGTTTCGCCACATGAAGGAGAAAATGTAATGTGGATCAATCAGGATGCATTCTTCAGTCTGGGAACTTTTGATAGCGGTATAACGGCTAATTATAACATACAGCATCCCGGAAACGGAGCATATGTATTTGTGATTGACGGTCAGGCAGAATTGGGCGGCACACAGTTAAACGCACGTGATGCGATGGGGGTTTACGATATAGAAAACCTGGAATTTAAATTCAGCGAAAACTCCAGGCTATTGATCATCGAGGTTCCGATGCAATAAACTCAAAATGCTCTTTTTGACAGATAAAGATCTTCTTTTTCTGTCATGAGAGCTTTTGCAGACTTACCTTTATCCGGATATCCGAGGAGGTGAAGAGTTCCATGGATCATTACTCTGTGGAGCTCATCTTTTTCATTTACATCAAGTTCTTTGGCGTTTTCCCTGATCCTTTCCAGACTGATAAAAATATCTCCGGCGATTTCCTGCTCCGTATCGCTATTGTCAAAAGTAATTATATCAGTATAGGTATCATGCTTCAGATATTGCTGATTGATGTTCAGGAGATAGGAATCGCTGCAGAAAATGAAATTTAAAAGCCTGAGCCTATGCTTTTCGGCAACTATTGTATTCTTGATCCAGGTTCTGACGAGTCCTTTTTGTTTTAAGTTAAAGGATATGTCTTCAGAAAAGAAATTAATAGGTATTTGGCCCATTAAATTTTAAAATGGAGTTCGAGTTCGTTGCCTTTAGAATTAAAAATACACTGATCAGCAAGCTTTTTGATTATAAAAACCCCTCTTCCTGTTAAATTTTCAATATTTTCAGGAGCGGTTGGATCGGGCAAATTATTAAAATCAAAGCCATCACCTTCATCAGATATTGTAAAAATAAGCCGCTTATCTTCGATGACCTCGAGGTTGATATATACCTTTTTTTCTAAG
Source organism: uncultured Sphingobacterium sp. (assembly GCA_964524205.1). Lineage (GTDB taxonomy): Bacteria > Bacteroidota > Bacteroidia > Sphingobacteriales > Sphingobacteriaceae > Daejeonella. Next base: position 9,959 of record CAZGCG010000096.1, read on the forward strand.
CTTTCGCGGTTTCCATGAACAATTGCATTAATCACAGCCTCACTAAGGCAGGTCAGCACATTTGCGTAAAGCTCATCGCTGAAACCATATTTTGCACTTAACTCATCTATGAAATTTTCAACGATGGTAATACTGTCAATCCTGGAAGGTAATTGCAGAGTATACAATGAAGTATTATCTGAAAATTCTGTCTGCTTACTCATTTATCCCCCGAATTTAAATATTTAAAATAGTCCCCCACTTTTATTTTATAAAATGAATTTAATGAAGGGGTCACGGTTTTTAATAAATCGATTTCTTTTTGCTTGATCTTCTGGAATTCCTGCAAAATAATTGAATTAACAGCCGCCGGTGCAATACCCTCTTTACTTTCTCTTTTCTGATCCTGTTCACGCTCCCGATCTGCTTTTTCTGCGTCAAGTAATTTACTGAGAATCTCCTGTTGTCGGCTTAGTGTTTCCTGTTGTATTCGTTTGTTTACGAGATCTGTTTCAGTTTGTTCCATCTCTTTCATTAATTTATCCAGATTTCCCAATGCACCTTTTCCATCCTTATTGTCCATTTTATTGATCTCTTGCATTGCCTGTCTTATCATCTGTTGCTCTCTTGCCATTTTCGCCAACTGCTCACTCATTTCCCGGCTACTTTTGCCCTGCTGACCGCTTTTCTGCTGACCCTGTTTTTGCATATCTTCCCTTGCTTTTTGCATGTTTTTATTCAATTGTTTCTGCATTTTGCTAAGCTGTGAAAGATTCTGTTTTTGTTTACCCTTTCCCCCGGGTTTGCCATTCTGCTGCGCCTGTTGTAATTGCTCCAGTGCTTCATTTAACATTAAAGCAAGGTTATTGATAGAAGTCATGGCAAATTGCTGGTTGCGGTTTGCCTCGGCTGTGCGGCGCTCTCCAAGACTTTCTATCGCTTTTCCAACATTAAAATTTATTGTCTGAATTTCTTTGTTGACCACGGATTGAATCTGAGGAACCTTTTTACTCAGAGAGTAAAGGCTATCTTCAATCATTTTCAGATTTATTTGAATGTCTTTCTGTTTTTGGCTCTGAATAATATAGTTAGGATCACTGGTATT
>CAZGCG010000097.1:0-10990 GCA_964524205.1 uncultured Sphingobacterium sp.
GGGTCGTATGTGGAATTCCGATACATGCGACCACCTTCGGGGTCGGGATTTCCGTGCCAAATAATTCTATAAACATTTGACCCTTTCAGGGTCATTATATACAGATCCAATCCAAGTTCAAAGAAAAACCTACCAGCAGATCTAATTCGAAAATATCTTCACCCTCACCCTTTGTTTTAGAAACAAAAAACTTACACAACAAGTGCTAATAATTTCATAAAAAAGATTGAATTATCTATCTTCGGCTTGTCATTTCAAATGCGCTTACAAAGGCGTTTTTGAATACAAAAAAGGCAGATTTTAATTAAAATCTCAAACAGGTCCGATCTCAAATTAAAAACAAATCATAAAATGAAAATTACAGTTGTAGGAGCCGGTGCAGTAGGTGCAACCTGTGCTGATAACATCGCCAGAAAAGAATTAGCAGAAGAACTTATTTTATTAGACATCAGAGAAGGTTTTGCTGAAGGTAAAGCGATCGACATGATGCAGACTTCAGCCCTTTTGGGTTTTGATACTAAAATTAAAGGTGTAACCAATGATTATGCTGCTACTGCAGGATCTGAAGTGGTTGTAATTACTTCCGGATTGCCACGTAAACCGGGAATGACCCGTGAGGAGCTGATCGGAACCAATGCAAACATTGTAAAGAGCGTTACAGAAAACATCCTGAAACATTCTCCAAATACCATCATCATTGTGGTTTCTAACCCAATGGACACGATGAATTACCTTACACTTCAAACTTCAGGTCTTCCAAAGAATAAAATTCTGGGAATGGGTGGAGCATTGGATTCTGCAAGGTTCAAATATTACCTGAGTGTAGAACTGGGTTGTTCTCCTGCAGATCTGAATGCTGTAGTAATTGGCGGACATGGTGATACTACTATGATCCCATTGATTAACCACGCTACCTGGAACAGCATTCCTGTTACTCAGTTATTAACTAAAGAGCAGCAGGAAAGAGTAGTTTCTTCAACTATGGTTGGGGGCGCTACCCTAACAAAACTAATCGGTACTTCGGCCTGGTATGCACCAGGTGCTGGTACTGCAGCAATGGTTGAAAGTATTGTACGTGATGAGAAAAAATTAATCTCTTGTGGTGTTGCCCTTGATGGTGAATACGGTCAGAAAGATATCTCTCTTGTTGTTCCGGTTATTATCGGCAAAAACGGATGGGAAAAAATCCTTGACTTCAAACTTTCTGATGCTGAGCAGGCTGAATTTAACAAGAGTGCGGATGCAGTACGGAATATGAATCAGGTTCTCAGAGATTCAAATCTTATCTAAACGCTTAATGAGCGAAACAAGAGTTCCTTTAGAACTGGTAAATTTACACAACGACGGCTTCCACCTATTGGTGGAAGTTGTTGTTTTCGGGCAATCTTTTAATGTGGTGCTCGATACCGGGGCTTCAAAAACAGTCTTTGATAAAACCGTGATCGAAAAGCATATGAAAGATGCTGAATTAATGAGTTCAGAGCTTTTATCTACCGGTTTGGGGACGAACAGCATGGAAAGCCATACGATTATTCTACCTGTTTTGAAGATCGGGAAATTTAAATTAAAGAATTTCGAGGCTGCAGTGCTTGACCTCAGCACAATAAGCCATGCTTATTCAAGCCTTAACCTTCCCCCTGTGATTGGAGTTTTGGGTGGGGATATTCTTATGCGGCACAAGGCAATCATCAATTACAAAAAACTACACTTAAAACTTTTTCGTTAAAAGACTGTATTAAAACCAGTTAAAAATCATTAACTTGATTTTAAATTAACTGGTATGAAATGCTTCCTGCTCATTTTATTATCAATCTTTGCACAGGATATTCTGGCTCAAAATATTAGCGGGAAATGGTTTGGTAAAATCACCCAGGGTCCCGGGGGATATAGTGAACTTTATGACCTCGAGTTCAATCTGAGTCAGAGAAAAAATATCTGGGGTGATTCCTATTCTTTTAAAGATAATTCGATCCGGATACGCATTGGACTTTCAGGCAAGATATATCCTGACAGCATCAGACTTTATGAAAGTATTGACTGGATACGTGAAGATTTTGTCCCATGGGATTGGGTTGCCTGCATAAAAAAATTTGATCTGGCCTATCGCAAAGATGGTGCTTATGAATATCTGGAGGGTACATGGAGCGGGGTCAGCAAGAATGATTCCAGTGAAGTCTGCATCCCGGGTAAGGTAATCCTATCTAAATCGATTGAGGGTCTCAGTACATTTCTGGAGCAACATAAAGACTCTGTGATCAATATTTTAGCTCATAATCCGGAACAGGCAGCTCCGGTTTTAGTAGATTTCAAATCAAATTTTCTCGAAACTGAACCGAAAAAAGTAACAGAAATCGAGGTTCATAATGCCGATTTACAGATTCAGTTACTGGATTATCTTAAACCGGATAATGATACGGTATCGGTTTACCTTAACCGCAAAATTCTGGTTAAAAACATTCAGATCTCAAAAAGGCCCGCTCTGATTAAATTCAGTATTGATAAGCGGATTGTAATGCATGAACTGCTCCTGTATGCAGAGAATCTTGGACTGATACCCCCAAATACTTCGGAACTTATTTTAATTGACGGCGAAACCAAACACAGGGTGATGATCGTATCTGATAAACAAAAAACTGCCGCGATATATTTAAAGTATAAACCAGCAGAAAATAAAAAAAAGACCAGTAAATAAGGATTGCTTATGAAATACCTGCTCATACTTTTCACAATATTTGCTTCAATCTCTGGTTTTGCACAGGATTTCAAAGGGGTATGGCTAGGCTATATGGACACCGATCTTCAGCATATTAGAACGCTCAGTGTGAACTATATTTTACATGTTAAGGAGCAGGATAATAATATAGTAAACGGGAAGGCTTATCTCTATCGCGATAACCCGCTCAGGGCTGAAGGTATTCTGGACTTTATCGGCGTGATTAATAAAGGCAGTTTGAGGATCAATGAACTGAAGATATTGCACTCCAAAATCCCAAGTGACACAGCCCGGTTTCTATGTATCAAAGACCTTAAACTTAACCTGAGCAAGGAGGATGGTATTGATAACCTGACAGGTACTTTCACAGGCGCCGGAGAAAATTCCTTACCCTGCTATCCCGGAAATGTGTATCTGCAACGCTTTACGGATGCAAACAAGCAGAATATACCTCAAAACTATCTTACCAGTATTTTATTGGATGCCCGGGATCCAAATGTGTTCCTGCAAACCAAACTCGCCAGGCCGATAGTAATAGAGATTACTGAAAATGTAGTCAGGCTTGAACTAAAGGATTATCTGCGGGAGGACGGAGATATTATATCTGTCTATCATAACCGAAGGCCATTTATCAGAAACCAGCTGATTGTGAATAAGCCTTCAAACCATACCCTTCGCTTAAACAGAAATCAGGAACTGCATGAGATCATACTCTATGCTGAAAATCTGGGCAAGATCCCTCCTAACACTTCAAATCTGAGAATTTATGATGGAGTTAAGGAGCACCAGGTACTGATCAGATCGACCAAGGAAGTTAGTGCTGTGGTCTATTTACGATATGCCCCTGAACCAAAAAGCCCTCCACAATAAGTGAAGGGCCTTTTTATATTCTTAATCCTGAATTGAATTAAATATCAATACGTGCGTATTTGGCATTTTTCTCAATAAACTCACGTCGTGGTGCAACTTCGTCGCCCATCAGCATTGAGAATATATGATCACATTCTGCTGCATTTTCAATCGTAACTTTTCTCAGTGTACGGGTTTCAGGATTTAAAGTAGTATCCCATAATTGTTCTGCATTCATCTCTCCCAAACCTTTGTAGCGTTGAATGTTGACACTCTCTTCTTTACCTGCACCTTTCAATGCCTGTACTGCTGCATCACGCTGATCATCATTCCAGGCATACTTAAACTCCTTACCTTTTTTAACCATGTAAAGTGGCGGCGCTGCGATATAGATATATCCGAATTCAATCAGAGCCTTCATATAACGGAAGAAGAAGGTCAGGATTAGTGTAGTGATGTGAGAACCATCCACGTCAGCATCCGTCATGATGATTATCCTGTGGTAACGAAGTTTTTCCATATTCAATGCCTTGGCGTCTTCGGCAGTACCGATACTTACGCCCATAGCCGTGAACATATTCTTGATCTCGTCGTTCTCATAGATCTTATGCTCCATTGCTTTTTCCACGTTAAGGATCTTACCCTTTAATGGAAGAATAGCCTGGAAGTTCCGATCCCTGCCCTGCTTGGCTGTTCCACCCGCAGAATCTCCCTCCACAAGGTATAATTCGCAGGCTGCCGGATCATTATTTGCACAATCGGCCAGTTTTCCAGGCAAGCCGGAACCACCCATAACCGTTTTACGCTGAACCATTTCGCGGGCTTTACGGGCAGCCGCTCTCGCTGTTGCTGCCAGAATCACCTTATTGACGATCATTTTTGCCTCACGCGGATTCTCTTCAAGGTAATTACCCAGAATTTCACCAACGGCAATATCCACAGCTCCCATCACCTCATTATTTCCTAATTTGGTTTTGGTTTGTCCCTCAAACTGAGGTTCCTGAACTTTCACTGAAATCACGGCTGTTAATCCCTCACGGAAATCATCCCCTGTAATTTCAATTTTCATGTTCTTCAGCATGCCTGATTTCTCGGCATAGGCCTTCAAAGTACGGGTCAAACCACGACGGAATCCCGCTACGTGAGTACCGCCTTCATGGGTATTAATGTTATTTACATAAGAATGGACATTCTCAGTATAGGTATCGTTATACTGAAGTGCCAGTTCTACTGGTATTCCCTGTTTAATTCCTTCCACATAAATAGGTTCCGGAATTATAGAGGTTCGCATTCCGTCAAGGTATTTGACAAACTCTTTCAAACCACCTTCAGAATAAAATTCTTCTTTCAGGAAAGCACCATCATCGGTGGTTTCACGCTCATCTACCAGCGATAAACGGATTCCCTTATTCAGATAAGCCAATTCTCTCAAACGGGCTGCAAGGGTATCAAATTTATACTCAGTTGTTAAGGTAAAGATCTCCGGATCGGGCTGAAAATTAACGATCGTACCGGTCCTGTCACTTTCACCTATAACTTTAACATCGAAAAGGGGCTTTCCACACTCATATTCCTGTGTGAATATTTTACCATCACGATGAACTACAACTTTTAATGGCTTTGAAAGCGCGTTTACGCAACTTACACCCACACCGTGCAAACCACCGGATACTTTATAAGTGTCCTTATCAAATTTACCTCCGGCATGAAGAACGGTCATAACTACTTCAAGCGCCGACTTCTTTTCTTTGGTGTGCATGGCGGTAGGAATTCCACGGCCATTATCTTCAACTGTAATCGAATTTCCCTTGTGAATAGTTACATTTATATCAGTACAGTAACCTGCGAGAGCCTCATCAATTGAATTATCTACAACTTCATAAACCAGGTGATGGAGGCCTTTAAACCCTGTATCACCGATGTACATGGACGGGCGTTTTCTAACCGCTTCCAGCCCTTCTAATACCTGTATATTATCCGCTGAATAATTTGATTTATCTTCTGTTTCTTCGCTCATATATGATTATTACAACAAAGATCAAAAATAACCATTTTAGCTGGATTTTGCTACATTGTGGATAAATTAACGAGGCTTTTCTTTAGCCCTTTTGCTTACTAAATTAAATGGTTGAGAAAATGGTACGAAAGTTTATATTTGCTTAAATTTTTATTAAAAATTATGAAGAAATTAATAGCAAGCATCAGTAAAATAGCAGTTATTTTAACACTATCAGCGATAGTAGTATCCTGTAATAAAGAACAAACTAAAGGTACTGGAAGTACTGCGTCAAGTTCAGCAGGTGCTGCAGAAGGCATCGTATATGTCAATTCAGATTCTCTTTTAAGTAATTACGACTATTATAAGGCCGTAAGGGATAAATTTCAGGAAAAATCAAAGAAAGCACAGGCTGATCTTACAGCGAAAGGAACTGCTTTTCAGCGTGAAGTTGCTGCTTATCAGCAAGGTGCAGCCAATTTAAGTGCTGAACAAAGGGCTACAACTGAAGAACGTCTGGCAAGAAAACAGCAGGAACTTGCTACCTATAATCAAAATGCAGGCAATGCTCTGGCCAACGAAGAGGCAGCTGAAAATGACAAATTATACAATAAAGTATCTGATTATCTGAAAGGATATGCTAAGTCAAAAGGCTATAAAATTGTACTTACTTATTCAAAATCAAACCCTGCTGTATTATATGCAGATGAGAGTCTGGATGTAACCAAGGCTGTTGTTGATGGCTTGAATGCAGATTATAAAAAAGAAAAGAAATAAGGCTGATTTTACAGCTTCGTTTTATAAAAAACCCCGGTCAATCGCCGGGGTTTTTATTTTTCAGAATTATTTGAAGATGAAAGGATTTTAAGGATATTGAATGAATATGACAGAGACAGAACTACACCATAAATTCATGCGAATTGCCATCAGGCTTTCTGAACAAAATGTCAGCAAAGCATTAGGTGGTCCATTCGGTGCTGTGATTGTTAAAGATGGCAAAGTCATTGCCAAAAGCGCGAATACAGTAACTCTTAAAAATGACCCTACTGCACATGCGGAGGTTTCTGCGATCAGACTGGCCTGCCGGAAGTTAAAGACATTCGATCTCAGTGGATGTGTAATCTATACGAGCTGTGAACCCTGTCCGATGTGTCTCAGTGCGATCTATTGGGCTCAAATCGACTCGATTTTTTATGCCAATACGAAGAAGGATGCAGCAAACATCGGATTTAATGACTCGTTCATTTATGATGAGATTGCACTATCCAAGGAAAAACGAAAAATTGCTACACGTCAAATATTAAAGGAAGAAGCAAAATCTGCATTCAAACTCTGGGAGCATTCAACAATGAAAACAAACTATTGAATGAAGAAGATCAGTAGAAGGAAATTTATCTGGGGCGGTATCGGACTGATAACGAGTGCGACCACGATTGATGCCTTTTGGTATGAAAAGGTATTTATCGAACTCAATGAATATTATTTGGGGAATGCAAGTCCGGAAGGCAGCAACCTGAAAGTCCTTCAAATCTCTGACCTTCACCTTCGTACAATTCAGCCTAAACACATTGAACTTGCTGCTCTTGTCAACCGGATTAAACCTGAACTAATTCTTTTTACCGGGGATGTGATCGACCGGAATAAAAGCTTAAAAAACCTCGACAAATACCTGGCTCTGTTTGATCCGGCTATTCAAAAAACTGCAATCCTGGGAAATTGGGAATGCTGGAAGGTGCACCCGCTCGAACTTCTTGATGTTTATAAAAAACATAATTGCGAATTAATTGTCAACCACTCCTTCCTTTACACATTCGGGAATACTACAATTTCAGTTTCGGGGATGGATGATCTGCTTGCCGGGCAAGCAAATTTCAATATGGCAATGGAGTTCTATCAGAAATCAGATTATCATGTGGTGATGACCCATTGTCCGCAGCACAGGGATATCATTAAAACTCAGATGAAAGATATTCCGATAGACCTCGTGCTTTCGGGGCATACCCATGGCGGACAGCTTAATCTGTTCGGATTTGCACCTTTTACACCACCGGGCAGCGGCAGATATGTTAGCGGATGGTACCGTGACGAATTACCTCACTTATACGTTTCGAGGGGTATTGGTACAAGTGGGGTCCCAATCAGGCTTGGATCAAGGGCAGAGGTGACAGTGTTTAATTTTAGGAAGAGGGAATAGGAAATGGGGAATAGGAAATGGGAAATAACAAATCATTAGCCATGACAATAATGGTTTGATTTGATTCAATAACCAGGAGCAAGGAATCAAGACATGGACAATTATAGCTAACCGTCATCCCTGACGTTTGAAGTGTAGGTGATTCTCAACTCTCCATTCTCAACTGTCAATTATCAACTGTCAATTATCAACAGTCAACTGTCAACTGTCAACTCAGTCGAACCATCCCTCCTGCAAATCATCAATCTCCCTCCTATCCTTTTTGGTTGGCCGGCCGGTGCCTCTGTCCCTGCTGAGGTTTGCAGTATGAAACATTGATTTATAGGCCTGAGTATCTTCAACAGGAGTAAGATCTTTATAAAAATTAACAGCGGTCTTTGCATCAACCCTTCTGTCCAATAGTTCGACAACCTCAATGATCTTCTTATCACTACCTTTCTGCACAGTATAAACCTCTCCGATTTTTACAATATGGGAGGCTTTCAGATTATTTCCATCGAGCTTTACTCTTCCTGCCTTGCAGGCTTCTGTCGAAACACTCCGGGTTTTAAAGGCACGGATAGCCCATAAATATTTGTCGATACGTAATTTTTCAGATTCCTGCATCCTTCAAAATTACGTAAGAATTGACGAAAGGATGGAAAAATTGGCAGAAAAATCCTTTAATTTGCTTTAAATTAAAAGTATGGTTACCGAATATAAAAAACTAATTGAAAGTGCCTGGGAAGATCGCACTCTCATCAATTTCAAAGAATACAGAATTGCAATTGAAAGTGTGATTCAACATCTTGACAGGGGTGAAATCAGGGTTGCCGAACAAATCGGTGATCGCTGGCATGTTAACGACTGGGTTAAAAAGGCAGTGATTCTTTATTTCCCGATCCGCGAGATGAAAGAAATCGAAGTGGGACCTTTTGTGTTCCATGATAAGATGAAGTTAAAAACTGATTACAAAGAAACCGGAGTCCGGGTTGTTCCGCATGCGATTGCTCGTTACGGTGCCTATCTTGCGAAAGGTGTAATCTTAATGCCATCCTATGTAAACATTGGGGCTTATGTTGATGAAGGCACTATGGTTGATACCTGGGCTACTGTTGGTTCTTGTGCTCAGATTGGAAAACATGTTCACCTGAGTGGCGGTGTTGGAATTGGTGGTGTCCTGGAGCCTGTACAGGCATCTCCGGTAATCATCGAAAATAATTGCTTCATCGGCTCCAGAGCGATTGTTGTAGAAGGCGTACACGTTCAGAAAGAAGCTGTTTTAGGAGCAAATGTTGTTCTGACTGCTTCAACTAAAATAATTGACGTTACGGGTGATGAGCCCATTGAATATAAAGGATTTGTTCCTTCGCGTTCAGTGGTTATTCCTGGTTCCTATACGAAGAAATTCCCTGCGGGTGAATATCAGGTACCCTGTGCCTTGATCATTGGTCAGCGCAAGGAATCAACAGATAAAAAAACCTCTCTTAATGATGCCCTGAGAGAAAATAATGTAGCGGTATAAACCCTGCATTCAAGCTTTTGTAAATTAAAAAAAGGATGATTGATACTCATCCTTTTTTAGTTTTAATTCAATAAGATGAAGATAGGCTTTGATGGTAAACGTATAACCCAAAACTTCACCGGCTTAGGTAATTACAGCAGGTATTTGCTTAAAGTTTTGGCAGAATATTATCCGGATAACCAGTATAAGGTCTTTGCTTCTAAAGCTTCTCTGGCAGCTGAGGGACTCGAAAAATTTAGTTCCATAGAATTTAAATATCCTGAAAAACATTTTTCTAAAAGCTATTGGAGAAGTTTTGGTATAGTTAAAAATCTTAAGATTGAAGCAATAGATCTTTATCATGGCTTAAGTAACGAAATCCCATTTGGATTGAGAAAACAGGGAATTCCCTCGGTGGTGAGTATTCATGACCTTATTTATTACCGGTTTCCTCAATACTATCCATGGTTTGACAGAAAGATCTATGAATATAAAATGCGCTATGCTTCCGATCATGCCGATAAGATCATAGCAATCAGTGAAAGAACAAAATCCGACCTGATTAATCTGTTTAATATTGATCAGAACAGGATTGAAGTGATCTATCAGAACTGCGATCCTGCATTCCGGAATAAAATTACCGATGCAGAAAAACAAAGAATACGATCTCTCTATTATTTACCTGAGAACTACCTCCTGAATGTAGGTACCATTGAAAGCAGGAAAAATGTATTTCTGGCTGTTCAGGCGATCAGGGAACTTGATACTGATATTCAACTGATTATCATTGGGAAAGACACCCCTTATGCAGTAAAAGTGAGGGATTATGTCAATAAACATGGGCTCAATAACCGAGTTCATTTTTTAAAAAACGTGTCATTTAATGACCTTCCCGGTATCTATCAGATGGCTGACCTGTTCCTGTTCCCATCGGAATATGAAGGGTTTGGAATACCGGTGGTTGAAGCTTTAAGCTCAGGAATACCAGTCATAGCTGCAAAAGGATCCTGTCTGGAAGAGGCTGGTGGAGCAGGAAGTATTTATATTAATCCGAAAGATAGTTCGGCACTAGCAGATCAGATTAAGAGGGTCTTAAATGATCCGGGAATAAGACAAAACATGATCAATGCCGGACTGGAACATCTGGAACAGTTCTCGGACGATAAAATTGCCGGGCAGTTAAATAACTTATATCAAAACATCATTAAATGTTAAAAGACGAAGTAAACAAAGCTTTCGAAGTTTTAAAAAATGGGGGATTAATCCTCTATCCTACCGATACGATCTGGGGAATTGGTTGTGATGCTACAAATCCTGAAGCCGTTGAAAAGGTTTTTAAACTTAAGGGCCGTGCCGAAGAAAAGAGTCTGATTGTGCTTCTTGATAGCGACAATAAACTTCAGAGTTATATCAAAGAAGTTCCTGAAGTCGCTTATGACCTGATTGAATATGCTGAGAACCCACTGACCATCGTTTACTCGGGGGCCAAAAATCTCGCACCTAACGCCATTGCTAAAGATGGCAGCATCGGTATCCGGATAGTGAAACACGAGTTCTGTCAGCAATTATTGCAGCGCTTCAGAAAACCGGTTATATCGACTTCCGCAAACCTGAGCGGCAACCCTTCTCCCGCGACTTTTGATGACATTGATGAGGCAATCCTGCAAGGTGTGGATTATGTGGTTAACTGGGAACAGGATGAGCGAAAAGAAAAAAAGCCATCAACCATAATGAAGCTTGAACCGGGTGGCCTCT
>CAZGCG010000098.1:0-10921 GCA_964524205.1 uncultured Sphingobacterium sp.
ACCGCTTAAAAGATCAGGAAGTAAGGGATATATTTGCTTATATTATGAAGAAGAACTGATTTTTCATTATTGTGATATAATTCAAATCTCCCCCTGTAAACTTTTCCATTAGAAACATACAGAAGTACAGATACATTTTAATGATCTCACACCTTTGTTGTAAGCATCAAATTTAATTGTAGAAATTTAAAAGGACCGTCTCAAATTAAATCTGAGACGGTCCTTTTAATTAAAAAAAATGATTATTTGAACTGTGCCGAGATATATTCAACGATGCTTTCATCACTCATTTTATTAGAGGTACTTTCTTTTGCCACTACATTTTTATACTGCGGAGTTTCTTTTAAGTATTTAATAAATTGTTCCTGTGCAGTACCGGTTCCGGTTACATGCACCTCGTCAACGTTTTGCATATGAGAAGCTATGCTTTTAAATAACTTCTGAAGCGAATCCCTTTCAGAATTATTCCCAGCATTTTCACTTGAGTTTCCATGTTGATTATCTGCCTTTTCATGGGCTAATACTACAAAATTTCCGGAGTCTACATTTTCTTTACCTACAACAGTTGCATGTTGCGAATCCATCCAAATACCAAATTGTTTTTTGTTTCCTGACATTTTATATATTTTTTATTCTAATAATGTTGCAATAAGTATGCCATGAAGGGTTATGGATTGTTTTTGAATTTGCCATTCAGGTTTCAGGGTGAATTTAAACTTATCTTCTTAAGTTAAGTTTTAAACTTATTTCAGCATTCCTGTTATTATACCTACTTAATACTAAGATTATCATTCACAAATCCGAGTCAATGTCTCAGAAATCATCCTGATAGCCGCAAACTAATAGGGGCAATTTAATTTCGTTTTATTCAAATACACTAAACGACATAATTTGTTAGAAGCGTTCAAACCACTGATTCGGAAATTTATCAAGCCTGCTGTTAGTTGCTATTCTGTCAAGTAAAAAAAAGTTGGCTAATAGACAACCTTTATTTATCTTTGATTTTAAAACTTCCGGGAAGGTCCTGGTTGAGCGATTTAAATAATGTATAATCGTAAAAATGTATAATCGTAAAAATGTAAGAAGATCGCCGATGTATAACAAAAAACATAAAGACGATGATCATCATCTATCAAAAGAAATTGCAGGATTTTGCCAAAAAACACGCAGATGCTACTAACAGTATCACTACCTGGAAAAAGGTAGTAGAACAAGCTAAATGGGAAAAGGGTGCTGATGTTTTAGCAGACTTTCCAAAGGCTAAACTTATACCCTCAAAACGGGCCCGTTTCAAAATTACTGGCAATAAGTACCGTTTAATCATTGAACTGGATTATGCCGATAAGATCGTAGAAATCAGGTTTATTGGTACTCATTCGGATTACGATAAGATTGACGCGGGAGTGATTTAGGAGGATTAAATTAAAAAGTATGAACAAGAAGCCACAGTGGTTTTTAATTGAAACCGAACAAGAGTATAATAATGCTGTTGCGAGGTATGAAGCAATCAAGCATGCAAGCGCCGGAGAAGAACATCAGGAGAAGCTCCTTCTGGTGCATCTTATTGAAAATTATGAAAATAACCTTTGGGATCTTCCGGAAGTTGATCCCGTTGAAATGATTAAAATACGCATGGAAGATTTTGGTTATAAAGCAGCCGACCTTGCTGCCATATATGGTGATAAGGGTACTGTTAGCAAAGTTTTGAATTATAAGAAACCATTGTCGCTTACCATGATCAGAAAATTCAGTAAACTATTGCACTTACCTGCATCAGAATTGGTTAAGGAATACGAACTGGTTAATTAGGAGTTTGGCGGGGTTAGCTCGGCTGATCCTGGGAGGCGTTACAAAGAAAAGCCTGACGCTTCTCGCCTCGCCCGACGAAGCCACGTAAAATGAGTTAATAGAAATGATATAAAAAAAACTGACATGAATTAAAAGCGAAGGCGGGTAGCAGGGTTAGCTACGCTGATCCTGAATAGGGGGGCGTTACAAACTCAAAGCCGTACCTAGAAGCTGGCTTTGTTGTTTTCGATCCGTCCCTTCAAGCCTTGGGCTTGGGGACTGCGCAAAAACAACAAAGCCCTTTCTGCTTTGCAGAAAAGGCTTTTCGTGTGTCGGGGTGGCAGGAGCCGAACCCTATGCTCTAAATGTCTTTTTATCAGTTAATTACCGTAACGATCCAAACTTAGGTCACCTATTGGTTCTCATCCTGTTTGGTATAACAAATATACTGAATACAAGCTTTAATTGCAACTATTCAATATAATCTCGCTACCATTTAGGTTTTGAAACTTCTGATGCAATTCTTTTGTGAGTGGACTATAATGTTAATAAAAACATCGACAATCATGTTGTAGAAATACCATTACAGTTTATATTTGACCGGTTTTGTCAAATCATATAAATATTGATTTCACTGTCGCAAACAAGATCTAATCTAATCCGATGTTCATTTCTTTTAGAAATCTAGATAGTTCTTTATTCCGGCTGTTATAAATCTTCGCAGCTGATAAATTTAGCTTTTCTTGAGTGCGAGTAATTGCAACGAAGCAATTTCTTCTCTCTTCCTCCATTTCACGTGAATCATCGCCTTTGCCGCAACTTTGCCAAGAGGGCATTTCACCTTCAACAAGTCCGATAAAAAAAACATATTCAAATTCCAGACCTTTAGCTGAATGAATGGTCATTAGAGCCACAGTATTAGGCTCTCTTGGAGGTTCTTTCGATCTCAATGCAATCCCTTGAACAAGGTCTGGCAGATCAGGTAAACCACCGGTTTCTGATCTTATCTCTCGTAAAATCATATTCCATGCAATAAGATCTTCATCGGCATCGCTTAAACCTTCTTCTCCACCGGCATTAGCAATTAAAAGTGGTATGATTTCCGCTACAATGCTTTTCCAGCTAACCCGGGATTGAGCTAATTTTTGGGACAAAAGCCCCAACTTTTGACCCAGTGGGCTTGAACTTTGAACCGCAGAATTTGCCCAATATTCAAAATTATTCATTCCGGTCGCGTTGGCCTCAGCTGCCAGTAACACCGGATCGAAATCAAGCTCACAAATTCTGTTAGCAGCATTAGCGAAAATATCAAAAAATCTGCGATTAGTAGGTCGAATCACTTGGTCTAACAATGCATGTAGCCAGACAAATTGAGGTGAAACAAAATTATCTCGACGTTGAGACATGGATACTTTAACGGACAGGGCCTTTAATGCCTCTAAATAGGGTACGAGAAGCGTACGTGTTCTTCCGAGAATTACAACATTACCCCATCTTTCTTCACCCAATTCAGCTATTGCCTGGGCTATGGACGTCTTTTCAATTTCATCGGTTTCAAACTGGGTAAACGATGCGGCATTCAAGGGCGTTGTGCGGCTTGCCGAAGTAGGTTTTCGTTCCGGTGATCGTTGTTTGTTGTTTCCCACGAGTTGGTTAGCCATTGTTACAATTTCTGGCGGACAGCGATGGTTTTCAACTAACTGAATAAATTCCGGCTCGTAGTCTTTTCTAAACTTTAAGATTTGTTGATAGCTGGCGCCGGCCCATTGATAAATAATTTGATCGTCATCTGCCACAACAAAAACGTTTTTGAATACACCTCCGGAAAGATAATGCAACAGGAAATATTGAGCAGGTGTAGTGTCTTGAAACTCATCAATCATCCAAAAGGGGTATGTTTGCCGAAGGCGAGCGGCAACGGCTGGAACAGTGTGTAAAAGCCTACAGCTTTCTAAAATAAGACCTTCAAAGTCTAAGACATTTTCCTCCTTTAGTGCATGTTCATACAATTCGTAGATTTCCTTTTGATGAAGATTGTTATTTTTTAAAAATGCTTTTTCTGATGTCACGAGTCGCGACCTAAGTTCTTTGATGTTGGGCAATAATGATACATCAGCCAAAGAGTAATTTTTACCTTTCGCGATTTCTCTCAATAAAGCGTCTCGAAGAAGTGCTTCTTGGTCTTCCTTTTGCCCAAAAATCCCGAAGTCTGGCAGTATACCGATATGCGAACCGTGTTGCCTCAAAATTTGTGTACAAAATGCGTGAAAGGTTCCAATAAATGTTCTACGGTCACTCACACCTGGAATTAAAAGTTCTACACGATCTCTCATTTCATTAGCTGCCTTTGTGGTGAACGTTAGAGCGAGAATCCTGAATTTCTTTTCAGGTGTATCGTCTAAGAGCTTTGCTATTCTTGTGGTAAGAACCCGCGTTTTGCCAGCTCCCGGTCCGGCTAGCACTAACGCTGCTCCTTCTTCCCATTCAGCAGCTTTCTGCTGTATGGGACTTAAACTGTCTAGAGCCGCTTTAAGATTTGGTGTCATTTAACTTTAGCTTTTATGTCGGCAATTAATGAAACGAAAACTTTCGGCATTGATGTAGCTAGGACGGAATCAACTGCAACCATTTGAGCAAGCTTGCTCATGTATGCAGTTTTTTTATTCTTCAACTTTTTAGTAAAGTCTTCAATTGTACAAGTCATAGAATGCGGTACACCAATATCCCTGAGTATTTCTCGGAGCAAAGTTTCGTGTCCATCTAGCAAAAGCTGATCTTCTAAACTGTTGGGTGCTGTTAATGTATAGAAATGATCATCAAGATCCTTTTCATTAAACCCACGGTTAAGTAGCTCCTTCTTAAATTTTTCGCTTTCCGCATCACCATCAGTCACCATATGCCAAGGAATCTCGAAAGCATCTGCTAATGCAGGGTAGATACCAGCGTTCCCATTGTTTTTGAAGTCGATAACTGCAATACCATGCTGATCAAGGTCATATCCTTGGATTTCTCCTAACGCCCTCAGTAGCAGATATTCAGAAATCCCCTCGACCATAATCCAACGACGAGCAAAGAAGATTTCTCCTCTCACCCGTCTTCCTAAAAATGACAGCTCTTGTTCATCATCTTTTGAAATTAATACTCTTCCAATGCGTCTAAGAGTATCAATTTCGGTTTTCATTTCAGAAGCGTTAGCGTCCTTTGACCAACACTTGGCTAGGTCATCAGCAAGTGCTTTATTGAAGTGGCATACAATATCTATATTTCCGCTGGCTGGATTTTTGATAAATTCCCTAATTCCTCTGCCCGTTACAAGATTATCAACCTCGGTAGTCCAGGGCAAAGTTGATGGTATTGAGCGAGGAATCGATGAAACCTGAGTGGATCCATTTCTAAATCGTACAATTCTTAAATTATGTAACGGAACGTTTTGAACGAAATACGGTGAATGGGTTGTGACAAGCTTTTGACCGGGCAATTCCGATATTCGAGCCCATAGGGTCCTTGCCGCTTGAGGATGTAAGTGAGCTTCCGGCTCTTCAATAGCGAAAATTGGTTCAGTTCCTTCATGTAAATCTTCTGTCAATTGTTGAGCGGCAGCGGCTTGAAATAGGAATATAACTGATAAACTCTGTAATCCTTGTCCATGATTACCTAGTGGCAACCACGGTCTGATATCTTCGTTTCGAAGAATCACACCTGCTCGCGAAAGCATATCCCATACATTAAGAGGTAACATACGAAGTTTTGCGGCTCCGGGCGTATCTTCCATTGCAACCTCCGTAGCCCGCCCAATTGTATCCGCAATGATAGTTAACTTTGGATCTGCCGCTAAGAGTTGAGCATCAAGCATATCCAACGTGTCCTTAATCGATTCTTCGAGTTCTGAGGAGACTTTAACTGATTTAAGAAGTCCGCCCCAATTCCGCGAGCGTGCATTAAATTCACTATCGACATCTCGAAGTGCACCTAGCCACAGGAAAAGTACATAATCGTAAAAGCCAGACAGATTTATAGACCTCTTTTTGGGAGGAAGCGGAATACCGCTCGAATTCAAAAATTCCCAGGCAGGCTCAAATGTTTCTTTGTCAGTATTCCAAGTGTATGTAATAGAAAAAGAAACCTTATTTAAACCAGCTTTAGTTATAAGCATGATGTCTTCAAGATCTGCAACCATGTCCGCCGGCCATGCTCCGGGTTCAGGCTCCTCAAAATCAAAAGAAACTTTTACTGGTGGAGCGGTTCTTGGGTCTGTGGTCTCATCTGCTAAATGAACATCATTTTCTGTAAATCCCGTACCTCGCTGCCCCCATCGCCTTGAAAGGGCAATTCTAATTGCTTCTATTATGGCTGATTTACCCGAATTATTGGCGCCAATAAAAACTGTCGTTTCGTCAAGTTGTAAATCTATTGATTGAATGGATCGAAAGTTCTCTATATGAAGGCTTGTGATTCTCATCTAATTGAAATATAGCATTTTTATCGATTTTATTATCAGGCCGTTAAGGCTTTTTTAAATGTAAATAAAATTGTTTCTCTATATGCATGTTAGTGCACAACATTGCTTAAGCTATGCTTGTCCCGGTTATATTATTATCTTTATAATCATTTGAAACCCTTCGCAGGAGCGCGGAGTAATTAAACCCTACTAATATGAATGAATGGATACAAGTAGGCACAGAAATGCCTGAAGATTCACAGTTTGTGATCGCTAACTTGAGAAGAGAAAATTATTTTTATCACGAAATACTTTGTTATAAAGCAGAAACGGGCAATTGGCATTTCCATAGCGACGAAGTCCTACCTGAAGGCGTAAGCGTCACTGCTTGGAAAAATCTTCCCAGTAACTTTATAGGATAATTGTTATTAGACCCTCCAGTTAGAATTCAAAGTCAAAAGCTTCCTATCAACCCGGTTATGGCATAAAAAAGGGGTTTCCCCCTTAAATAAGTCCTTCGTCCTGAAAAGAAAAATACCCTTCAGAAGTCATTATAACATGATCCAGAACCGCAATATCCAAAAGGGTTCCTGAACCTATAATCTTTTTAGTCAGTGAAATATCGGACTGGCTTGGCTTTAAGTTTCCCGATGGATGATTGTGTGTTAAAATGATTGAACATGCACACGCTTTTAATGCTGTAGAAAAAATGAGCTTAGGATCAGCTACTGTTCCAGACATCCCGCCTGAGGAAACTTCGTAAATTCCTATTACTTTATTAGCTCTATTCAATAATAGGATTTTGAACTGCTCTTGAAGGTCGATCCTGTCGAGATCCCAATTGTTGAATAAAATACTGTAAACTTCTTGGGATGTTGAAACCTGCGGTCTTTCGGAGGCTTTGAACTTTGGTCTGTAACTGACGCTGATTTCTGATAATTGATAGAATGGCATTTGATGCTGTAGCTTTTCCATAATCTTAAGTTTTATGTTAAAAAATTAATTATGGTGCTCTGATAGGCTCTATTCCGCACTAAGGGCAAGGTGGAGATTTTAAAAATGCGGAGGGCTCCCTCGGGATACCCATTTTTTAAATACTACCTTGGCGATAGCGAACCTGTGTGGGGGATACGGGGCTAATTTTGTACGTTAATTGATGCTTAACTTCCTAATTTGACTTATAAGCAGTCAGGCGTGTCCTTACTTGCTTTAAATCATCTTGATATGATTAGCTTTACGTATTGTTATACTAAACCGGCTTAGGACATGGAATTCAAGAATCGTACGCTTACCCAATTAGCCGACTTGATCTGTGGCAACTTTCCGGGTAATGAAAGTTTTTTTAGATACCGAAGCAGCAAGTTTATAACTGAGTTTTTTGGTGACGCTGATACAGATTATGAACACGACGGCTCTACCAGAGGGATTTGGGTGTCAGAAACTCTCAAAAAAGTCCTTAATGAACCAAGCAGTGAACATAACATGCCTTCCGACACATTTATCAGAGTAATAAATGTACTTATGGATCAATCAGACGCAACTAATGAAGATAGCCAACGCCCCGGTGCATTAGAGATGTTGAACACTGTGTTAGCACGGGAAGGGTTCGAAGCGTTCTATGCGGAGGATCGTAAATGTTACTTGAAACATACTGCAACACAAAAAGTGCTGAAGCCGTCAGCGAATCCACATCGACCTTTCACTTCTGCAGAATCGAAAAGGAGAGAAACGCTCGCGTCTTTTTTAAATCGGTGTTCTGAGGACGAACTAATTGAAGATATATTGTTGCCGCTTTTCAGACAGCTTGGCTTTTACCGGATATCAGCAGCAGGCCATAAGGACAAGTCGTTGGAGTATGGCAAAGACATTTGGATGAAATTCATGTTGCCTACTCAACATTTGATATATTTCGGAATACAGGTGAAGAAAGGAAAATTAGACTCTTCGGGCGTTACAAAATCTGAGAACGCGAACATAGCTGAGATATATAATCAAGTCTTAATGATGCTCGGTCACGAAATTTTTGATCCAGAAATTGGAAAAAAAGTTCTTGTCGACCATGCTTTCATTGTGGCTGGGGGAGAAATAACAAAACCAGCAAAGAACTGGTTGGGCGGGAAACTAGATGTGTCAAAGAGAAGTCAGATCTTGTTTATGGACAGGGATGATATAATGAATTTATTTATTGTTAATAATTTGCCGTTACCTGTTTCAGCACTACCAGCGGCTGCGGTGGACGATGACCTTCCATTCTAATCTAAATTGTATCATTACAGCACCGATCTATTGGCTTTTGATAGAGGCAAAATAAATGTGTGGAAGGCAAGCATACCCAGACTTTGTGGTAAATAAATACTACCCAGAGGGCAGCGGAGGTGTGGAGATTTATTTGTCCAAACCCGAAGGGTATGGTCTTGTATGCAGAAGAGGTTTAAATTTGCCTCAGCAAAAGTCAAATGAATCCATATTCCAATGTAAGCCTATAACCTATGATCGGAAAAAACTATAAAGCCCTAAGAGATTTAAGAGGAGGAGATCTTTCCGATATCTTTGATGACTTAAAAAAAAATGGTGCGATTTTCTCTGCCAATTTTGAAATTCTGGCTAAGAGATTCTTAGAATACGTTTTGCCAATAAATACCTTTACAGTTGGATTTGAGACCCTTCTGCAACATTATTTAGCTGAATCAAGCGAGGAGCCTACATCCGAGATAGTAAATACAGATGTGCCGCGAACGGAAGCCGACTTTTACAATTACATCTGTAAAACCTACTTGTCAATTGTTAAAGAACCGCAGAGCGAACTTTTGACACTATACGATAGAACGATCGGAGATATTAAGGAAATCGACCTTACACTTAAAGACATTTCTGATAAACTATCTGAAATTCACAGTCGCAACGATCCTCACGAAATTCAGGAGAAAAATCCGGTTTTTTACTATTATCAGGCACAAAATGAAAAGGCAAGACAAGAAATAATGGATTTCCTTTTTAATGATATAAAGCATTTCGCTTTAAGAAAATGTTATGATCGTTCGCTATTTGGCGATTTCTTGGGAGATATCCCTTACAACTATAGATGGAACCCTAGAAGTTACAAACCTAAGATGCCAAATGATTTAGATAATAAATTTGGTGATTTACCCGTGCGACTCATAAAAGAATCAAAAACGCTTTACGAGACGGACCGAGGTTCATTTAATGAAACCCTCCATAATTATATAAGGGAGACGGAAGTTGTTTTTTCAATCAAAAATTTGCTTCCATACCATCATATACTTCAAGAGAAGTCGGAAATTATTTATGAAGCGCTTAATATCTACGAAAATGGTATCAAAATTATGTTTACATGCGCGGTGCCGACTATTATTGAGGGCATTCTCCATGATTTGTGCCTCCTAATTAATGAAAGGGAAAGTGATTTGCTTCAAAAGGGATTTCAATATAAACTTGATAAGCTTCTACCTATCCTTACATATGAGTTAGATTATGAATATTACTCATTCAGGTTTAGAATATTTAGGAATAAGGTTGCGCACGGTAGACTTACAAACCGAGACGTGGACGAATTAGCGGATTTATTGCTTTTAGATCTTTATCAAATGTGTAAACTGGTTTCATCGACAAAAATTAAAATGAATCAAAAAAGATTCTTAATTGATGAGCTGTCCAAAAATTTGACAAATCCGGACTATAAGTTTTTAATTGAGTATATTTTTTTAACGAAGCTGGAGATACCGGACTTTTACAAGCTAAATGAAAAGATTACTGAAATTGAAAAAATAATTAGCAGTAATCAGTTTTGGGAATTCCTTCATAAGCAACTTATGGAAGGAAGTGAAGTACAAAAGCACGGGATTGTTGCTTTAACTAAAATTATTAGCGCCAGGAAGCCTTTTGATAAACGTTGTACTTCTTTGTTTAAAAAAGCGGGATTTGCTAGTTCTAACAGTGGTTTTGTAAATGATTACCTAAGAGACTTAAGGACATATTACTAATCATTGCTTAGACGCCACCCATCATCGTAAAGCACAAAATTAACCTTTCGGATTTTCCCCTTATTCAGT
Organism: uncultured Sphingobacterium sp.; assembly: GCA_964524205.1. Lineage (GTDB taxonomy): Bacteria > Bacteroidota > Bacteroidia > Sphingobacteriales > Sphingobacteriaceae > Daejeonella. The sequence goes on from CAZGCG010000098.1 coordinate 10,297, forward strand.
TCTATTTTTGACAGTGCAGAAAACGGACTAATATTTTTATAAGAGGTTTTAACTTCAACAACTGCTTTTTTATCACCCTCAAGCATTTGAACTCCTGTTATTTCCTCTACGGTCTCGTCTGCGATTTTCACTCTTCTTAGTCCATCACTCTTTTCTTGGTCGGATTGCGGCAACAAATACGGGTCTGCTTTTGACGTAAATGAAATTATAGGCTGTCCAATATCACCCAACTTTCGGGTTCGCTGTACCTGCGCAAGGCCCGATTCCTCCAAACCAGCATCAAGTACTCGTTTGGCAAAGGCTGGATCGGATATGAAAATGTTATAACTAATTACTTTAGGATAAGTCCTACTGTCCTCGATAACTTTTAAAACTGTCTCACGATCTAACTTTTCATTGTTGCTACACGCCGCGAGGAGTAGACCTGCAATACACAGGTTTAATATAATTTTCATAACAGTCAGTTTATAACCGTATTAAAGAAGTTATCTAATAAAACGAGTTTAAATTAATTGTGTTGTAGAATCCACTCAAAAAATAAGAGAGCCTGGAACAGGCTCTCTTAAATTAACTATGCAGTTAACTTTCTATGTCGGGAATTTTTTTGATTGGGCTTTATATTTTC
>CAZGCG010000099.1:0-10829 GCA_964524205.1 uncultured Sphingobacterium sp.
ATTCCGTATTCTGCTAAAGCAATCGTAAAAATAGGATTAAATTCTATAAAATAGGAATGAACAAAATAAAAATGAGTTCCCGGTGTGATATCATTGAATAAAGGATTTTCAGATGATTGAAAGACTTTATTCCAACCTGTATGCGGCACCTTAACGTTAAGTTTGTCACTAAAAAGCCTTGTTTGCAATGGTATAATACCTGTAAGATCAGAATCACCTTCTTCTGAATGAGTGGTTAGCAATTGCATCCCAACGCAAATCCCCAGAACCGGTTTACTGAGAGCAATAATGGATGGTACCAGTCCGGTATCTTCCAGTTTTTGCATCGCTGAACCTGCATGGCCTACACCAGGAATAATATAACGGTCGTATTTTTCAAAGTCTTCGGCTGTTTTAATCATACCATAACTTAAGCCCAGGCGATCAAGTGCAGCTGTTAATGAAAAAATATTTCCGGCACCATAATATACTATACCAATCATAATACTCCTTTAGTACTTGGTAATTCTGTTCCGGTAATTTGAATAGCCTGCTTAATGCTTTTAGCCAGGGCTTTAAAGCTGGCTTCTATCATATGGTGGGTATTGCTACCGTCAATAATTTTTAAGTTTAAATTCATTCCGGCATGTTCAGAGAATGATTTCATCCAATGTTCAAACATTTCTGTCGGGAAATCACCTACATACTCGCGGTCGAATTTACCTTCATAAATAAAATATGCCCGGTCAGAAAAATCAATGGCGCATTGGACCAGGGCCTCGTCCATAGGCAATAGGAATCCATAACGCTCTATTCCGCGCTTATCACCCAAGGCCTGTTTAAAGGCTTTACCCAATGCAATCGCACTGTCTTCTATTGTATGGTGTTCATCAATTTCAAGATCACCTTCTACAATCAAACTGAGGTCAACACCCGAGTGCTTTGCTAGCTGATCGAGCATGTGATCATAGAATTTCAATCCGGTATCAATTTTATGTTCGCCGTTTCCATCCAGATTCAGACTAAGCCGGATCTTTGTTTCTTTTGTATTCCGTTCAAGTTCAACCAGCCTGTCTTTTTTAGCTGTAAGAAATTTGCAGATCTCTGGCCAGCTATTGCTGTTCAGAGCTGTATTTTCCAATTTTCTGTCTGAAAAAAAGATAGACTTACATCCCAAATTTACCGCAAGCTGAACATCCGTTTCCCTGTCGCCTATGGTATAGGAGTTATGCAGGTCAATGAGGTTGGATATGAGGTAATTGGTTAATAATCCTGTATTTGGTTTGCGATTCGGACTATTGTCTTCAGGAAAAGAATCATCAATAAATATCTCTGCAAACTTGATACCTTCAGCCGCAAGTGTATTCAGCATTTTCTGATGTGGTTTCTGAAAATCCTCCTCAGGGAAACTGCTTGTGCCTCTTCCATCCTGATTGGTAACCATCACTAGCTCGTAGCCATAATCCTGAAGCTTTTTCAGAGAGGAGATCGCATAGGGCAGAAATTCCAGTTTCTCCAGGCTATCAACCTGTAAATCGACAGGAGGTTCTGCGATTATGGTTCCGTCGCGGTCTATAAACAATACCTTTTTCATATTTTATCAGATTCCTGAAAGGATTTTAACGCGTTTAATAATTCAATATTTTCTTGCGGCGTACCAATTGTGATTCTTAGACAGCCTTCACAAAGTTCAACTTTTGAGCGGTCGCGTACAATGATTCCCAAATTGACGAGGTGGCTGTAAATACCTTTTGGATTGCTTGTTTTCACAAGAATGAAATTCGCATCCGAAGGGTATATTTTCAGGACAGATGGTATTTGGGCTAGTCCAGCTATTAATTTCTCTCGTTCTGCAACAGTTTCTTTGATCCAGTTATTTATCTGATCCACATTTTGCAATGCTTCAAGAGCCAGTTCCTGCGATGCTTCATTGATGTTATAAGGTGGTTTCACCTTGTTGAAAATTTCGATAATCTCTTCACTTGCAAATGCCATTCCGACTCTCAATCCTGCAAGTCCCCATGCTTTTGATAGGGTTTGAAGTATAACCAGATTCGAATATTCAGTCAGTTCCTGAATAAAAGTTTTTTGCCTGCTGTAATTTATATAAGCTTCATCAATTACCACCAGACCATTAAAGTTGGCTAGTATTGTTTCAATATCCTGCCTGTCAATGGAGTTTCCGGTTGGGTTATTGGGAGAACAAATAAATATGATTCTGGTATGCTCATCAATAGCTTCTGCAATAGCTTCCATATTTAGCTGATAATCAGGCCTTAGTGGTACTTTTCGTACTTCGACATCATTGATATTTGCAGAAACCTCATACATTCCATAAGTAGGAGGAAGGGTTATTACATTATCCACACCAGGATTGCAAAATGCTCTGAAAAGTATATCAATGGCTTCATCACTACCATTGCCTAAGAAAATATTCTTAGCAGGCACTCCTTTTATTTCAGCAAGGCGATTTTTGATCTTCCATTGCAGCGGGTCAGGATAACGATTGTAATTGCGGTTTAATGGTGAGCCATAACTGTTCTCATTGGCATCCAGAAAAACCGATGCTTCGCCCTTGAACTCATCCCTTGCTGATGAATAGGGCACCAGCTCCTTTATATTTTTACGAAGTATATTATCTATGTTGAACATCGTATTTCTTTCTTTTATGCCGGGATATTTTATTCCCGGCTGTCTTTCAAACGTACAGTCACAGCATTCTTATGTGCCTGTAATCCCTCCAGCGATGCCAGTATCTCTACGGCAGGCCCCAGGTTTCTAATACCCTCTTTACTGATGTGCTGGAAAGTGATCTTTTTTACAAATGAATCTACTGAAACTCCTGAATATGCTTTTGCATAGGAGCTGGTAGGCAGGGTATGGTTTGTCCCGGAAGCATAATCTCCAGCACTTTCAGGAGTAAGATGTCCCAGAAATACCGAACCAGCGTTAACTATATCATCACAGATACTTTCCCACTGATCTGTTGCCAGAATCAGATGCTCTGGAGCATAGCTGTTGCTGAATTGCATTGCTTCCTTCAGATCTGAACAAAGTACAGCATAAGAGTTTGCAATAGCTTTTGCAGCAATCTCAGCTCTTGGGAGTAAAGAAAGCTGTTTTTTCAGTTCAAGTATAGTTTCTTCAATGATCTTTGCAGAACTTGAAACAAGTACTGCCTGACTGTCGATTCCGTGTTCTGCCTGAGCTAAAAGATCAGCAGCAACATATTCTGCATTTGCCGTATCATCAGCTATGACCAAAACCTCAGAAGGACCTGCAGGCATATCTATGGCCGTCTGGCTTTCAGATTGTATGATTGTTTTTGCCTTGGTTACATACTGATTACCCGGACCAAAAATCTTATCAACTTTGAGAATACTCTCTGTACCATAAGCCATGGCAGCTACTGCCTGTGCACCTCCGGCAAGATAGATCCGGTCGATTTCAAGCAGTTCGGCACAATAGGCAAGATAAGCGTTGACCTTTCCGTCTTTCTGCGGCGGAGAACAGACAATAATTTCTTTGCATCCGGCAATTCTTGCAGGTATCCCTAGCATTAGAAAGGTACTTGGCAAAACTGCTGTTCCACCGGGTATATAAAGTCCGACTTTCTCAATTGCCCTTAATTCACGCCAGCAAACCACACCTTTTGAGGTTTCAGTCTTATCTTCTGTGCGTAACTGACCTGCATGAAACTTCCAGATATTGTTGTATGCAAGTTTTAATGCCTGTTTTGCCTCTTCAGAAGCACCTGAAGCAATAGTTCTGATCTCCTCTTTTTCTAAAAAGAGTTTATTGAGTGATATACCATCAAACTTTTCAGCAAAGGCTTTCAGGGCATTGTCGCCCTTAAGCTTAACTTCATCAATGATTTCTGTTACTGCCGCCCGGATGTGATTATTGGAATCTATATTGCGTTTGCAAAGATCTTCAACAGCTTTAGCGTTCAGATCTTTTAAATTATAGACTTTCAACATGGCTATCCTTTTATAAGATGATCTTTTCGATTGGCATCACAACAATGCCCTGGGCACCTGCACTTTTCAGCAGACTGATCTTCTCCCAGAAATCACGCTCAGGAATTACTGTATGAACAGCTACCCATCCGCTTTCTGCCAGGGGTACAACAGTGGGACTTTTTACTCCCGGCAGGAGTTCCAAAATGCGATCCAGGTTTTTAGATTCTGCATTCAGAACCACATATTTGGTTTCTTTCGCACGGAGTACAGACTGGATTCTTTGAATCAGTTCAACCACAAGAGGTTCAGCTTCTAGCCCATTTCTTCCGATCAATACCGCTTCAGACTTCATTACTTCAGCGAATGGCTTTAGTCCGTTGCTTTTAAGTGTACCTCCTGTTGATACAATATCAAATATCGCATCACTCAGACCCAGACCCGGAGCAATTTCAACCGAACCTGATATCGTGCGGATATCAGCCTGTATATTATTTTTATCCAGGAAATTCTTCAGTATTACAGGGTAGGAAGTAGCAATCGATTTTCCATTCAGATCAGCAATGTTTTGGATGCTGCTATGAGTTTGCACCGCCAGTTTCAGGGTGCACTTGCCAAATCCCAGCATTTGCAGGAAGCTGACATCAACACCTGTTTCACTGATCACGTTTTCGCCTACTATACCGAGGTCGGCAATGCCATCCTGTACATATTCAGGAATATCATCATCCCGAAGGAACAATATTTCAAGCGGGAAGTTCGATACATTGGATATCAGGGAACTTTTATAATTTTCGAAGCTTAATCCGCAATTTTTGAGCAGTTCGACCGATTTTTCGTTTAATCTACCAGATTTCTGGATAGCTATTTTAAGAGTTTTCAAATTGTAAGTTTTAATCAGACCAAAAAATTATTAAGAAACAGTTTCACGTAGAAACGTATATTATATCACATCGCCGCAAAGCGATGATGGAAATGTACGTGATGTGTGAAAACTATATTCATAATTTTTGGCCCAAATAGCTTGGGAGGCGAGCAAATATAAGGATTGGTTCTTGGAATTAAAAATTTAAATCAGTTGTTAGTTGTTGGTTGTTAGTTGTTGGAGGAAAGAGTACTAAATTGTGATATTTCCATTCCCTATTTCCCATTCCCAACTATTAATGGTTGTCTGTTATCAGTTGCCTGTTATCTGAAATAAGCTACTCATTTTAAATTTACACGCCATCATCTTGATTCCTGGCTCTTGTTTACTGGATCAAATCTGTTATCAGTTGCCAGATATCTGAAGAAAGGCAGCTAATTTCAAATGAAACTCCCCTAAATCTCAATACTCAATACTAATTACTCAATACTAAATTCAAAACTCCTTTCACAGCAGATTAATTATAGTTAATTTTGGTTCTTAATGAGATTCCTGTCGCCCGGATTTTTATTTGCCCTACTGACAATCGCCATACCTGTCATTATCCATCTTTTTAATTTCCGGAAGTTTAAGAAAGTTTATTTCAGCAATGTGCGTTTTTTAAAGAACGTTCAGATCCAGACTTCTTCCCGCCAGCATCTTAAAGACAGATTGATTCTTGCAGCAAGGATTCTTGGTATAAGTTTTCTGGTTTTCGCATTTGCACGCCCATACATCCCGGTAGCAGATCAGCAAAATGCCTTTCAGCAACAGGCATTGAGCATTTATATTGACAATTCCTACAGTATGGAAGCTGTGAATAAGGAAGGAACCCTGCTGGATGAAGCGAAAAGGAGAGCCAGGGAGATTGCATCAGCCTATAGTTTAAACGATAAATTCCAGCTCCTCACGAATGATTTTGGAGGTAAATACCAGAGGCTGCTGAGTTTGGAGGAATTTCAGACTGCGGTCGATGAAGTGAGTATCAGTCCGGCTAACCGGAAGCTGGATCAGATAATCAGCCGGCAAAAGGATGTATTTCTGAAGGAGCCAAACTCCCAAAAAACGATTTACCTCATTTCTGATTTCCAGAAAAATATGCTTTCGGCAGCTACTATTCCTGCTGATAGTACCCTGAAAACACGTCTGATCAGGTTAAATTCAAATGCCCAGCCCAATATTTCGATAGATTCGGTATGGTTTAGCACTGCTATTCATAAACCCGGTGATTCTGAGAAACTGGTGGTTCGTCTCCGAAATAATTCAGATGAAGAGGCTTTAAATATTCCGGTGAAATTGTTGGTCAATAAGGTTCAAAAGGCATTAGCCAGTATGACTATTCAGCCGCGGACTACTAAGACGGATACCTTAACTTTCAGTGGCTTAGCTTCAGGCTGGCAGGAGGCTGAATTGGAAATTACTGATTTCCCCGTAGTTTTTGATGATAGGTTCTTTTTCAGCTTTAGTGTTCAGTCCTCTCTTTCCTTACTTATTATTAATGGTAGTAAAGAAAATGAGTATCTGAACTCGGTATATCGCTCTGATCCATTTTTTAAAGTTCTGAATGTTGCCTCAGGTAATATTAATTATTCAGGATTGGCAGAATATCCATTGATTATAATGAACGAAGTGGCCGAAATAAGTGATGGATTGGGCCAGCAATTGATTAACTATATACGAAATGGAGGAAGCCTGATCGTATTTCCTGATCTGAATAACGATCAGTCCGCCTTGAAGAAATTTCTTAGTGCAGCAGGTACTGATGTACCTGTTCAGGTGTTGAATGCTGAAAATAAGGTTTCATTAATCAATCTGGAGCATCCCGTATTCCAGGGTGTTTTCGATAATGTTCCCAAGCAAATTGACCTGCCCGTTGCGAAGAAGTACATTCGCTATAGTTCACAGAATACTACCAACCGGCAAATTTTACTGGAAATGCCTGGTAAAGTTTCATTTTTCAGCGAATACAGGCTTGGTTCAGGGAAAATATATCTTTCAGCAGTACCTTTGAGCTCAGAAACAAGTAATTTTGCCAGACATTCAGTATTTGTGCCTATCATGTACCAAACGGCTCTATTATCTCTGCGTAACCAGAACTTGTTTTATAAATTGAACAGGGAGCAGCAAATTGAATTACCAAAAATATCCTTAAACTCAAATCAAACTCTTAAATTGAAGAAGGAGAAGTTTGAGGCAATACCTGATCTGAGGCAAAATGAGAATTTTTCACAACTATATATTGCCGATCAGATCAAACAAGCAGGAAATTATCAGTTATTGAAAAACGATAGTCTGATCGCAGTACTTTCTTTTAATGAAGCCGGTTCTGAGTCAGATATGAGCTTTGCAAGTGATGAACAGATCAAGGAATTGTTCCCAAAGCAGAAAATTGAAATTTTGAATACAGATCCGGGTTCTTTGACGAATGCTGTAAAATCTATTAACCAGGGAACTTCTTTATGGAAAGTTTGTCTGATATTGGCCTTAGTTTTTTTTGCTGCTGAGATTTTGCTCATCCGCTTTTACAAAAAGACTCAAATTAAACCGTTAAACAATTGAAGAATTTATTAATTCAGTCTGCAAAAATTTTAGATCATCAAAGTCCTTTCAATGGAAAGATTGCTGATGTTTTGATAAGCGATGGAAAGATTGCTGAAATAGGGAAGAACATTAATGTTTCAGACAAAAGCACCATTATTATTCCTGCAAAAGGGCAGGTACTATCACCAGGCTTTTTTGATCTCAATGCGAATTTTGGGGAGCCCGGCCTTGAAACCAAGGAAGATATGGGAACGGGATGTATGACAGCTGCAGCAGGAGGCTTTACAGGTCTTGCTCTGATGCCAAACACCCAACCTCCGATTCATTCAAAGGCAGAGGTTTCTTACCTGATCAGTAAATCCAAAAATAATCTGGTGGATATTTATCCTATGGGATGTATCAGCCATAACAGGGAAGGTAAGGAGCTTGCAGAAATGTATGATATGCAGCAATCCGGAGCCATTGCTTTTACAGATGGTAACAGGCCTGTATCAAATGCAGGCTTGATGAGCAGGGCTTTATTGTATACCAAATCATTTAACGGACTTATTCTATCATACGCAGAAGATCAGGATATTGCAGGTAAGGCGAAAATGAACGAGGGACTGATGAGTACCTATCTGGGTATGAAAGGAAATCCATCCCTTGCCGAGGAGTTGATGATCTCCCGTGACCTTTATCTTGCAGAATACAATGATTCCAGGATACATTTCAGTACGATCAGTTCTGCAAAGAGTGTCGATCTGATCAGAAAAGCTAAGAAGGCAGGAATTAAGGTAAGCTGTGATGTTGCGGTTCATCATTTGATATTTACCGAGGATGATCTGGAAGGATTTGACAGCAACTTTAAGGTGAAACCACCTCTGCGCACTAAGAAAGATCAGAAAGCTCTGATTGCAGGTCTGAAAGATGGAACCATTGATGCGATAGTCTCTCAGCATTGCCCTCATGAAATAGAATTTAAACATGTGGAATTCGAAATTGCATCTTATGGTATCACCGGTTTACAAACCGCATTGCCTGTAGCCCTGAAAGCCGGTTTAAGTTTGGAGACAATTATTGAAAAAATGGCAGTTGCCCCAAGAAATATTCTCGGAATTTCAATTCCTGAATTGAAAACCGGAAATTCTGCTAACTTTATTCTGTTTAATCCTGAAGAAGAGTGGGAGCTGAATGAGGAGAGTAACAGATCCAAATCATCCAATTCACCTTTCTTCGGACAAATATTGAAGGGAAAAGTGAAGCTTGTATACAATAATGGCCAGTACATTATATTTTAATCAAAAATTATGAATACAAGTATAGATCGGGCAATGAATGCGGCTTTGGCGCAGTTTGCTTCAGTAAATAAGCAGGAATTTAAGTCATTTTCAAAGGCTTTGACAGGTGTTTTTAATCTGGAAAAGCCTTACCTCGAAAAAGTTGATGCACTGGATAGTGTTTTTGATGATCAACCCGTTTTTGAACCACTTCGTGAACTGTTCTTTGATTTGTTACTGATCAACTTTCTAAACGAAGATGTTCGTAAACTGGAGGAGGACTATCTTGATTCACCTGAGTGGGAGAAAATAGAAGAAAGCACAATTGACAGGGGAACAGAGCTACTGAATCTGTTGCTTTATTTGCAGGAGTGTCAGGACGAAGCGATTGAGCCTGAACTGAGTGATTTCCTTCGCGAATTTTTGCTTGTAGATGAGGATGAGTTTCAGGATGAGCATCGTATTTATGAGGAAGTTATCGCAAACCAAATCCTTGTAGAAAGTGATTTGGAGGAACTGGCCCGTGTAACGGCCGAAATACCGGATGATTCTGAGTTAAAGGAATTGTTTTATCCGATGATTGGCTTTTTCAGGGATACTGACCCTTCAGAACATGATTTCAATGATTTTGTAAGCCATAGTGCAAATCCGGATTTTGATTCTGCAGTATATTCTCTTTTAATTTCATATAATTCTCAAAACTAAACCAAACTAAAAAATGGAATTGTCATTAGAAAACTTAAACAAAGCCGCAAGCACTAATGGGGTGATTATCGGCATTTTATCCACAGTGATCGGTGTGGTTACTTATTATGTGTTTCCTTCCCTGCTTGGCTCAATGTCATTCGGGATTGGAAGTTTGGTAGTCTCCTTGCTGATTTATGTCTTTTTTACCCTTGACCTGAGAAAAAAGATCGGTGGATTCTGGACTTTCAAAGAAGCTTTAAAAGGAATTTTTCTAATGTCTTTTATCGCAGGAATAGTCTACTCACTGGCAAACGTTGTTTTTTATAAATTCATTGAGCCGGGTGCTTTTGAAAAGATTGCAGGATTTATGGAATCAGGAATGTCCCAGACCTTCGAAAATATGGGTATGGAGCAGGAGAAGATTGATGAGGCAGTAGCTAAACAGATCGAAGGAATTAAAGGTCAATACGATCCAACATTTGCACAGTTTTTCAAGAATCTGGGTATTGCGGTGATCATCCAGTTCGTAATGTCACTTATTTTTGCTGCGATATTCAAGAAAGAGGCTCCGGTATTCGCTTCAACCGCTGAGGAAGAAGAGGAATAGTCTTTCAAAATACTCTGACGTGCAGGTTTTATCAATATTATTGATGAAATTTGCACGTTTTTAATTGTTAAATAATCGGGATTCTATTATCTCATATCTCATATCTCACATCTCATATCTAAAGAATGGATATATCTATAGTTGTTCCTTTATTCAATGAGGCAGAATCTCTGCCAGAACTCCTCAGTTGGATCAACAGGGTAATGACTAAGCATGGATTTAGTCATGAAGTGATATTGATTGATGATGGAAGTAACGACGGATCATGGGAGGTCATTGAGGAATTGAAACAGGAATTTCCAGCCATAGTAGGGATCAAGTTTCGTCGTAATTATGGTAAATCAGCAGCTCTGAATGTAGGTTTTGAGGCTTGTCAGGGTAATGTTGTCATTACAATGGATGCTGATCTTCAGGATAGTCCGGATGAAATACCCGAACTTTACAGAAGAATCGTTGAGGAGAAATTTGACCTTGTTTCGGGATGGAAACAGAAGCGTCATGACCCGCTTTCAAAAACTATTCCCACAAAATTGTTTAATCTGGTTACCCGCCGCATGTCGGGCATACATAATCTTCACGACTTTAATTGCGGTTTGAAGGCCTATCGTAAAGAGGTTGTCAAAAGTATTGAAGTTTACGGTGAAATGCACCGCTATATTCCTGTGATTGCCAAATGGGCCGGTTTTAAGAAGATAGGTGAGCAGGTTGTAGAACACCGGGCACGCAAATACGGTTATACTAAATTTGGTTTCAGTCGCTTCATTAATGGGTTTCTGGATCTCTTATCCATATTTTTTGTCGGTAAGTTCGCCAAAAGGCCAATGCACTTCTTTGGTACGATGGGAGCCCTGAGTTTTCTGGCCGGTACAATTATTGCCCTATGGATCATTATT
>CAZGCG010000100.1:0-10818 GCA_964524205.1 uncultured Sphingobacterium sp.
CAGCTGGAATTTAGTTGAGAATTAAAGGGAGGTTCCCGCTTTCGCGGGAATGACAAAGGTAAGGTGGGGTCAGGAGATTCCGGCCTTCGCCGGAATCTGAGTGGTATCATTCAGGTGCTTTTTAGGGGCAAACGATCCTGGCGAAATCAGGATCTCCCCCCCCCCAAAAAAAATACATCTCATCCGATAGCTATCGGATCCAGCGAAACCTGGAACCTCATTTTGCCTATCCTATAATTTTAATAGAACAGGGGGTATGCTTTTAAAAGGTTAATAAAAGTTCCACTCTAATTTATAGCTAGCACATTTTACTAGAAGTTTAATTTTAATCGGACACTTTGGCTAATCACTGGCTTTTCATATTCTTATTTATCGTTTTGCATAATAATCATGAACACCAAAATATTATTTCAGGCTTTACTTTTCAGTGATTTTTCTGAGCAGGATAATTTCTAATTTTATCGCGTAAATCATAAAATCAATCAAAATGTTTAATTCTCCATTGGGTCGTTTCCGTTTCATTGCTTTTGTAGAAGGTTGTTCTTTTCTGTTAATTGGTCTGACGATGATACTCAAGTACCGGTATGATATGCCCGGACCTAATTATGTTGTTGGGATGGTGCATGGTGTGCTTTTTATTATTTATGTTTTATTGCTGCTGCAGGTGACTTACCTTTACAAATGGTCATTCTGGAAACTGAGTCTTGGTTTTCTGGCATCATTAATTCCATTTGGGACTTTTTATGCTGATAAAAAATGGTTTTCAAAGCAGGACCCGAATATTTAAGTATTCCAAAGACCCGAACATTTTTTATTTACTGAAGTGTGTGGTACAGAAAGTCTTTTGATTTGAAAATTAATTAAGTACAAAGTTTAAATGGAGAATAGCTCATTTAAGAATAATCGCGCAGTAGCCATCTGGTTATACATTGGGGTTGGAATGATCATGGTACAGGTTTTGATCGGGGGCCTTACCCGTCTCACCGGTTCAGGATTATCCATTACTGAATGGCAGCCGATTTTAGGTGCCTTCCCTCCAATGAATGAACAAGCCTGGCAGGCAGCTTTTGATAAATACAAAGAGATCGCGCAGTTTAAACATCTGAACAGTCATTTCAGTCTGAGTGATTTTAAGATGATCTATTTCTGGGAATGGTTCCACCGCGATTGGGCGAGGTTAATGGGACTGGTATTCATTTTTCCTTTCATCTACTTCCTGATTAAGAAAAAGATCCGGCGGGATATGGTCAAACCGATGATCATTTTATTCCTTTTGGGTGGATTACAGGGAGCAATTGGCTGGATCATGGTACAAAGCGGACTAAATGACGAGAATCTGTACGTTAGCCATATTCGTCTTGCTGTGCATTTTATTTCGGCCCTTGCCTTATTAGCTTATACGCTTTGGTTTGCGATGAAAGTCAGTATTCCTTCTGATCAGGTTTTAGAGGTTCCTTATTTGAAAAAGCTAAACATCTGGCTGCTGGTTTTGATTACCCTGCAGTTGATCTACGGAGCCTTCATGGCCGGTTTGCATGCTGCATTTGCTGCGGTTACCTGGCCGGATATGAATGGACAATGGATCCCGGATGGGATGCTGATGCAGGGAGGCTTTTGGGATGACATCAGCCATAACCTGATCACAGTACATTTTATTCACCGCGCACTCGCTTATCTCATCTGTATACCGGTCATTATCTGGACAATGAAGACCAAAGATCTTCCGGTTAACAGCCTGTTTCGCAAAATTCGCTTTCTGCCTGTAGTTTTATTACTTGTTCAGATCCTTTTGGGGATACTTACAGTAATTAATACAAGCGGACAGATTCCTTTAATCTATGCAATTCTACATCAGTTTGTGGGGATGTTATTCCTGTTATCTTTTGTTGGGACTTTGTTTTTGAGTGGGGGAAGGCAGCGGATATAGAGATATTCCAGTCATTCTGGATATTTGAGTAAGCAGGCAAGTCCAAAAATTGAGCAGCCTTATTTTTCTCTATTATTTAAATTGGATTTGCTATTCTAAATTCTAGTTATAAATCTTGACTAAATGCCAAAAATTGTCTTAGCAAGAGTGTTTAACCTTAAATAGCCATAAAATAGATTCTATTGTAAAGATCAACAGTGAGTCTTATTTATTGTTAAATTGCCATATGAACAACATTAAATTATTTGAAAGCAAACAGATCAGAACGGTCTGGAATCAAGCGGACGAAAAATGGTATTTTGTTGTTGCTGATGTTATTCAGGTTTTGACCGACACACCTAATCCCGGTGATTACATAAAGAAGATGCGTAAGCGTGATGAGGGATTATCAAAAGGGTGGGGACAATTTGTCACCCCCCTTCCTGTTGATACCAGTGGAGGTAAGCAAAAGCTAAATTGTGCAAATGCTAAGGGACTTTTGCGTATAATTCAAGCTATTCCATCGCCCAAAGCTGAGCCATTTAAGCTTTGGTTAGCTCAAGTGGGTTCAGATAGATTGGATGAAATTGAAAATCCCGAAATGGCAATGCAACGGATGAGAGAACTTTATAAACTAAAGGGCTACTCAGACGACTGGATTGAAAAACGTATGCGTAGCATCGCAATACGAGAGGAATTGACAGGGGAATGGAAAAACAGAGGAGTAAAAGAACAAAAAGAATATGCTATTCTAACAGCAGAAATTTCAAAAGCAACTTTCGGAATAAGTCCTTCCGAATATAAAAATATTAAAGGACTTAAAAGCCAAAACCTTAGAGACCATATGACCGACCTTGAATTGATTTTTTCAATGCTGGGAGAGGCATCAACAACTGCTATTGTTAAGACAAAAAATCCAGTCGGATTTGTTCAGAACAAAGTTGTAGCCAAACAAGGTGGACGTATTGCAGGTGATGCAAGAAAAGCATTAGAAATAAAGACTGGTGAAAAGGTTGTTTCACAAGACAATTATTTACCTGAACGGAAAAAGACCAGGCAATTAGATAAGGGTAAAAAATAATCACAGCATAATCAAATGGCTTTTCATGGGTAGGTTATAGCCCTAACGCATCAATTTGTTGGGATGTTATCCTGCTTTCATTTGTCGCGACTTTGTTTTTGAGTGGGGGAAGGCAGGGGAAATAGGGATTTTCTGATCTTGATGTATTTTTCAGAAAGCTTAGCCATACTGTCCTCCTGGGTATTCGTTTCTATTATTTTATACTAAAAATTCTATTATTTTTTGGTTTTGTAAACGGTTATATTCGTTTGTAAACGGATATGGTGGTGGAAATGCCTCATTCATAAGTTAGGCATAATTCTATCAGACCCAACAAAACAGACATGATCGCAGTAAATAAAATCATGAAAGACAGAATTGAAAGCCGTAAAATAGACAAGGCCAAAAGGATAATGTTATTTTGCGGAATAGGATTAGTACTAATTTCGGTCATTAAGTTTTTGACAGCGACATCAAATCAAATAACAGGCTTAGGTTGGTGGTTTGACACTTTATTGTTAGTTGCTTTACCACTGTATTTTTTGTTGAAAAATCAAAAACAGCTTACTAATCGTTCTGGACAATTTATTGAATGGACAGTGGACACGATAGTATTTAAACTGAAAAACGAAGTTTCACCACAGATAATTCAACGAAACCAAATTGACACTATCAATATTCATTTAGATACTGTTGAGGTAATTGACATGTCCAACCAAAAGTTTCTACTTGACATTTCCGACTTTGATAAATATGAGGACAGACTGAAAATTAAGGACAACTTTGAGAAAGAAAAGAACTATGCCTAACAGCACATTTGCCATAGGCGGGGTTTCGTGCTCCGCAGATAGTTTATTAGTAGCCGAAAGTTTTCGTTCTCCTCATCAACATTTATGCTGAAAAGCCCGCCTTTCGCAAATCTGTATAAGGTTGTGCGCTATTTAAAAAATTGTAAACATAAAATAAATGTATCATATTCTTAAAAAATTTATAATTGATAAAACAGAAATAAGTGCAGAAACGCTTACCGAAATCTGTTCATATTTTCATAAACTAGATACAAAGAGAAATGAAATACTTCTTAACTATAACGAAATATCTGATCGTTACTATTTTATAAATAAAGGTTGTATTCGCCTCTTTACTATTTCTAAAGATGGATTGGAACATTCAAGATATTTTGCATTTGATGGAAATTTCGCTACAGCATTACCAAGTTTTATTGACCAGCAACCTGCTGAAGAATTTTTGCAAACCGTTCAAAAATCAGAATTACTTTATATTACAAGAGCCAACTTTTACAATTTAGTCAATACTGTGCCGCAATTCGCAAAAATATACACCGAAATCTTAGAAATGGGTTTTATAATGGCTCAAAAAAGGATTTACGGATTTCAAGGTTTTGACGCTTTAGATAAGGTAAAGTGGATAATTAAGTACCAACCTCAATTACTACTTAACATATCAAATAAAATGGTTGCTTCTTACTTAGGAATATCACCTTCCACTTTAAGCAGAATAAAATCGAAATTATAAAACGTTGTCATAGGACAACTATTTTGCGCATTTACGCCACTAACTTTGCAGAAACAAACTGTAGTATGAAAACTATATTTTTATTTCTTGCAATGATGCCCATCTTTTGTTTTGGGCAGAACATTACTCACAATCAAAAAACGCAACTTCAAAGAAGTAGCTATGTGAAGTCAGTTGATAATTTAACTTTAGAAGGTGCCTTTGAATTGACTAAACTTGCTTTTGAATCAGCTTCTTCCTTAGACAAAAAAGTTTCTATAGCAATACTCGATGCTAACGGAATTATCATTCTACTTGTTAGAGGAGATAATGTTGGACCTCATAATACTGAAGCTTCACACAAAAAAGCATATACTGCTCTTTCTACTAAAACGCCAAGTTTTGAGTTAATGCAAAAAGCTTCTGCCGATTCTACAGCTGTAAACTTGAACACTTTACCAGAACTTCTTCTTTTGGGTGGAGGTGTTCCTATTTGGCAAAAAGGAGCTGTAATAGGAAGTCTTGGTGTTTCAGGAGCCGGTGGTGGGCTTAACGACCACAATGTTGCTAAACAGGCTGTTGAAAATCTCGGATTTACTATCTACAAATAAAAAAAGCAATGAGAAAAATGTATCTGTTACTTTTAACGCTGTTTTCTACTATGACATATGCTCAAAAAGAATTTAAACAAGAACCCTTACTGACAGGAGAAATGGCAGGCAAAATTGTTGAACAAGCATTTGGGCAAGCCCAAAAAGATGGACTATATGTAACAGTAACCGTTGTTGACCAATCGGGACAAACACTATCTGTTCAAAGACATCATAACGCTGGTGTACATACCATAAGGGCAAGTTATAAAAAAGCATATACAGCCAATTCACAAAAACGGGAAACTGCCGAAATAGCCAAAGGAGTTAAGGACGGCTCTATTCCTGAAGATATTCGCTATTTAGATGAAAACATACTAATATTAGACGGTGGCATTCCCATTACTATTAATGGAAAAGTTGTAGGTGGTATTGGTGTAGGCGGTGCCCACAGTAGCGAAGATGTTCGCATCGCAAAAGCTGGTCTTAAGGACTTTACTCAATAATATAATTTCATTAACAATAAATAATTAAAAACAATATTATGAAAAACACATTTTTATTATCATTACTATTTGTATTAGTTACATCTTTTACTTTTGCTCAAGAATCAAAGTATCAATTATCAAGTCATATATTAGATATAACACAAGGTCAACCTGCGACAGATGTAAAAATTAGTCTTTCAAAACAAGACAATACAGGGAAATGGAAATCTATCGACGAAAAACAAACGGATAAAAATGGAAGGATAAATGATTTTTTAAAGGTAGAAAAAGGTGTCAATCACCAAGGAATTTATAAGCTGACTTATTACACAGCAAACTATTTTAAATTGTTGGGTCAGGAAAGTTTTTATCCATTTATAGAAGTGGTTTTTGAATTAAAAGACAATAACCATTATCACGTTCCGATTACACTATCAGCATTTGGATACTCAACCTATAGAGGAAATTAAAATTAGGTCGAAAAACAGCGCACAACATTGTATATAAGCCATAGTGGGGGTTAGGCTCTAACTATGGCTTTTTTGTATATTTGGCGTTTGTGCTAAACCGAAAAGTTTGTGCATTTAAACTACTAAGGCTCATATACTTAACCGTTGTGGCTCACCCTATGACGACCGTAAACAAACTGACAGACAGAAATAAAATATGAAAGCAAACGAAACCAAAGTAGATAAATTCATAGCGACAAATGAAATAACATTTGCAATTCCTGTTTATCAGAGAAATTACGACTGAACACTATTTCAATGCAAGCAATTACTTTATGACATAATTGAAACAGGCAAAAACGAAAATACAAATGCTCACTTTATTGGAAGCATAGTTTATATTCACGATGACGTTTACATAGCACCTACAAGAAATTGGCGGTTCTGTGAATAAATGAAGTTTTGTGCTTCTTAACAAGTAAAAAGGGAAATATGCATACCGTGTACTGTCTCCATTTTAATGAGCATAACTTAAGAATATATTATACAATACTTTTTTAATTTCCGAATTTTATAAATAGGAACTGCTAACAGGTCTTTGGCAAAAACAAAAATGAACATACAAGAACACATCGAGCAGTATATTTCCAGCCAGTCCGAACCAAAACGTTCTGAAATAGAAACCTTGAACCAGCTCATACTTCAAGTTTCGCCAAATTGCAGACAATGGTTCTTAGACGGTAAAGACGAGAAAGGAAAAGTGGTTTCCAATCCTCAAATAGGCTATGGTCTTCAAACAATAAAATATGCTGACGGAAAGAGCAAAGAATTTTATCAGATTGGTATCAGTACCAACACTACCGGAATTTCAGTTTATATTATGGGCATTGAAGACAAAAAGTATTTACCGGAGAAATACGGAAAAACAATAGGAAAAGCGAGCGTGACAGGCTATTGTATTAAGTTCAAAACCCTAAAAGATATAAATATTGATATACTTGAGGCGGCAATAAGGTTTAGGTTCGAGGCACATAGCTAATACCAAACCAAACAGGCTGAAATTAGCAACAGACCATAATTATTGAATTGATAAGCTTAGCAGAATAAACAGATGAATTGTACAAACTGTGATCATGAAATAAATCTAAACTATTGTCCGAATTGCGGTCAGGCTGCTAAACTTAAAAGGATTGACGGACATTATATCGTTCACGAAATTGAACACGTGCTGCATTTTGAAAAAGGGATTCTTTACACCATAAGAGAACTACTTTTAAAGCCAGGTGAGAATGTCAGATATTTCATTTCAGAGAACAGATCCCGGCTGGTAAAGCCAATCATTTTTATAATTGTAACATCTCTTATTTATTCGCTCGTAAATCACTTTTATCATATTGAGGAAGGCTATGTCCACTATGACGAAAGCTCAAAATCAACCACAGGTCTGATCTTTAAATGGGTACAGGACCATTATGGTTATTCAAATATCATCATGGGAATATTTATTGCTGTTTGGACAAAACTATTATTCAGAAAATATGGGTACAATTTTTTTGAAATTCTAATCCTGCTTTGTTTTGTAATGGGAATCGGCATGCTGATTTTTGCACTTTTTGCTTTCTTGCAGGGTATCACAAAGATCGATCTGATGCAGATTGCAGGTATTGTAGGCATTGTTTATTCTGCCTGGGCCATTGGACAATTTTTTGATAAAAAGAAACCAATTAATTATTTAAAAGCATTCGCATCTTATATGCTGGGCATGTTAAGTTGCTTATTTTTTGTAATAGCACTTGGAGCATTGATTGACTCATTTATAAAAAATTAAGGATTATGAAAATGGAAGGTTGTTTTTGTCTGTAGACTCAGCATAATTAATATGATGAGAAGAAAATACCTGCTTTATTTAAGTCCCATATTAGTTGTAAGCTTCTTTCTTTGCTGTAACAATGCACCGGAACAAAAAATCGAGAGAAAATCGATTGATTATATCAGAGCAATACCGGGTGTTAACGATAGCATCCCTGCTGAAATTGCTGAAAAAGGTAAAGTACTGATCGCTTATTCAGATTGTTATACCTGTCATAAAATTCAGGAAAGATCGGTGGGCCCGGCTTTTATTGATATAGCCAAAAGATATCCAGTAAAAAAAGTTTATATTGATATGCTTGCTCAAAAAGTAATAATGGGTGGAAGCAGAAGCTGGGGCTATCCGGTGATGAGTCCTCATCCTAAACTTTCAATTGAAGAGGCAAGAATTATGGTTAGTTATATCATGTCGATGAAAAGGAATTTATAGATCAGGTCTTATTGCATGAGGCGGACGAAATGTTAAGAAATATCGAAAACTCACCAGAATAACCATGAGAATAACTTTTATTCTGCTTACCACCATTCATGGCTTAATCCATTTGTTAGGGTTTTTAAAAGCATTTGAACTATCCGATGTAAAACAACTTACACTGCCTATTTCGAAGCAGGTGGGAATGATTTGGCTGATTGTATTTTTATTTTGTGCGATTACAGCGATATCATTTGCTTTAAATTATAGGTATTGGTGGGCATTTGGGTTTATTGCTTCTTTGTGCTCACAAATCCTGATCGTTTTCTTCTGGCAGGATGCAAAGTTTGGAACTATTGCTAATTTGATTATTCTGACTGCATCCATAATTGCTTTCAGCACTTGGAATTATTTCAATCACTATCAAAATGATGTAAAAACCGCCTTAAAAAAGACCGATTATTCTCAAAATTCAGAACTGACTGAAAGCGATATACAAGACTTACCCCAACCAGTTAAAAGATACCTTCGTTATACAGGCTCCATTGGCAAACCAAAAGTGAAAAATTTCAAAATAGAATTTGTTGGAAAAATCAGAAAAGACGAGCAATCAGAATGGATGCCTTTTACTTCAGAGCAGTATAACTTTATGGGAACTCCTTCACGACTGTTTTTTATGAAAGCAGAAATGAAAGGCTTGCCGGTTGCCGGGTATCATAGCTTTATTAACGGCGATGCGTTTATGGACATCAGACTTTTATCCTTATTTAGAGTACAATATCAGGATGGTAAAGAAATGGATCTGTCAGAAACAGTTACATTTTTCAATGATATGTGTTGCATGGCACCTGCTACACTCATAGATAAAAGAATCAAGTGGTTAGAAACCGACAATAACAGGGTTAGGGCATCCTTTACCAATAACAATATTTCAATATCAGCATGGCTGTATTTTAATGAGAAGGGAGAACTGATTAACTTTATTTCTGAGGATCGTTATTCGGCTGATGCCGGGAAGCAGTTGCCATGGTCAACTCCTCTTAAGGATTACCAGGAAATAAATGGATACAAATTAGTAGGAAATGCAGAAACCATTTACAGTTATCCCGATAGGGATTTATCCTACGGTATTTTCAAACTCAGCAGCATAGAGTATAACATCAGAGTCCTTGATTAGGTTTTATTGTTAATTCATACTATAGTAAATTGAAATTTCGAGCAATGACAACAGAAATCATTAAAACAACACCTGATTGCGAAATTGTAAGTTCAAGAATTTTCAATTTTGCAAGAGAACTTGTTTTTCGGGCCTGGTCTGAACCTGAGCATCTGAAAAATTGGTGGGGACCAGCGGGCTTTACAAATACATTTAATGAATTTGACTTTCGGGTTGGCGGGAAATGGAGTTTCATCATGCACGGTCCGGAGCAAGGAAATTATCCGAATGAATGTGAGTTCATAAAAATAGAAAAACCTTCGATTATTGCCTGGAAACGCTTCTCAAAACCGCATTTTCAGGTAGTTGCAACATTTGAGGAAGTATCTGAAGATAAGACGAATGTCTTTTTTAAAATGTTGTTTAATTCTCCAGAAGAATGCGGAAAATTAAAGCCCTTTGTGGTCGATAAAAACGAAGAAAATTTCGACAAACTGGAAGTCGAATTAGCAAGTATGAATTCTTAATATTTACAGGAATGACCAAACCATCAGGCAATCTAAACAATGAGGTAAGTGACTTTTTAGATCTGCAAAAGCATCCCTTTAGAAATGAAATTGAACTGTTGCGAAATATTATTTTATCAGTCGACAATAAATTAACTGAAAATATAAAATGGAATGGTCCCAACTATTCTTTTGAGAATGAAGACAGGATAACCATGAGAATTCAGCCACCTGCTGAACAGGTTCAGCTAATCTTTCACAGAGGAGCAAAGAAACAGGAGCAACCCCAAAATAAACTGATAGCAAGTACGAGTAAATTGTTAGTCTGGAAAGAAAATGACCGGGCATTAATTACTTTTAAGAGTATGAAGGATATTGAAAGCTCCAGATCAGAGCTCTCTGATATCATTAAGGACTGGATAAATTCATGCAAATAAAACAGGAATAGTATTTTATTGAATTTTGTTTTTGAAATGGATAAACCAAAAAGCATTGACGAATACATCTTGGGTTTTCCCACGGACAGACAATTGCTTTTGGAACAAATCCGTACAACAATTAAAAAGGCAGTCCCTTTTGCCGAAGAAACGATCAGTTATGGAATGCCTGCATTTAAACTTAATTCTGTTTCAGTCTGGTTCGCAGCTTATAAAAATCATATCGGGCTATATCCCATGTACGGAATGGAAAAATTCAGGGATGAAATGGAAAGTTATAAAGGGAAGGGGACAAAAGATACACTGCAATTCCCTTATGACAAACCATTACCATTGGAAATGATTGCCAGACTGGTTAAATATAAATTCGAAAAAGCTTTATAATTAACTCAGTTTAATGCAGCGGCCTTGGCTTAATAATTCCCCCCTT
>CAZGCG010000101.1:0-5941 GCA_964524205.1 uncultured Sphingobacterium sp.
TCCTTTGCGAGATTCATCAATGCCCTGCCTTCAGGAGTGACAAGATACCGGGCATCCCTGTTTACGTCAATCTCAAGATCATTTCTTCTTTTCCATTGCTGAGCACCATCGGGATTAAGCATTGGAACGATATTTAATTCCAGATTACTCAGGATCAACTTTCTAAGATCATTATGTTCATCATCAGCTGCCAGAAAATTGAGCAGATCGAATAAAGCCATGGTAGCTGTCGACTCATCGCCATGCATTTGTGACCATAATAAAACCTTTATTTTACCTGTTCCCAGTTTAAGATGGTTAATGCTCCTACCCTTTACTGACTGGCCAATTTGAACAGCACTAATAAGTCTAGAAGTTGTGTGCTTTTGGATCAGGTTAAGCACTTCAGTATGCTTAAAAAACCGGTTAGTGATCACAGGTTCCTTGTAACGATCGTAATGATTCCATACCAGATCAGCACTTTTCAGATTTACCTGACACATAGCAGCCTGAAACATCGTCAAAAGCAAGGCACACAACAATAAACTATTTGATCTGATCATGTTTTCATCATATTAATGGGATCTAAAAATACAAATTATACTATTGCTATATTCGCCATTACTCCTTTATTATTCCGGAGTATTAAGATGTATTCATTAATCCTGTCAATTCTACTTTTCATGCTGCCATCAGGGACAAAAGATCCGGAGGATCTGAAGAATAAGATCAATGCAGAACTCGCTAAAAATAAGGGAATCTTTGCCCTGGCTTATAGAAATCTGGCTAGCGGGGAAGAAATTCTGTTAAATGAAAAGATTAATTTTCATGCCGCAAGTACAATGAAAACCCCGGTACTGATTGAGGCCTATAAACAGGCTAAAGCCGGGAAATTTTCTATTAATGACTCGCTGACTGTTAAAAATGAATTCAAAAGCATAGTTGACGGAAGCACTTATACACTAGACCCAAAAGACGACAGCGAAACTGAATTGTATACCAAAGCAGGCAAGAAAGTAAAGATTTATGATTTGCTTTATCTTATGATCATTCAAAGCAGTAACCTTGCTACTAATATTATCATCGACCTGGTGGGTGCAGAAAATGCAAACAAAACCATGAGGGAGCTGGGAGCCAATGACATTCAGGTTTTACGCGGAGTAGAGGATACCAAAGCCTACAGAGCCGGGAAGAACAATACTACAACAGCTTATGACCAAATGCTCATCTTTTCTAAAATGGCCGAAGGTCTTATAGTTGACAAATCTTCTTCGGATGCGATGATCGATATCCTGCTTGATCAGAAATTTAACGATAAGATCCCGGCAAAATTACCAAAGAATGTAAAAGTAGCACACAAAACAGGCTGGATCACCGGTGTTAACCATGATGCCGGAATAGTGATACTTCCGGATGGCAGAAAATATGTATTGGTATTATTGTCGAAGGAACTGGAGAATGATAAGGCGGCAGTAAAGTCGATGGCGAAAGTGTCGAAAATGATTTATGACTATTTTTTGAGCCAGAAGTAGCTAAAGTGATCAAGGAATAAGGAGCAAGGAATAAAGACCTGATCAAGTGTCATTCAGAATGAACTATAATCTTTAAGGCAAGAGACCACAACAAATTAGATCCCTCCTGCGTCAGGACGACAGATTACTTCACCATCACAATTTAATCGAAAAAATCAATCTTTTGAACACCCCAGTGGTTCTTGATTCTTGGTTCCTGGCTCGTATTCCTATTCCCCATTTCCTATTCCCTATTCCCTATTCTCTATTCCCTATTCCCTATTCCCTATTTCCTATTTCCTATTCCCCATTCTCTATTCCCTATTCCCTATTTCCTATTCCCCATTTCCCTCAATCAAGTACTCTATCAATCTCCTTCAAAAGATTTTCCTCCGGATCAGAAAAATACTCCCAGAAGAAAATACCTCCCAGTTTATGCTTCCTGATATATTTCGCTTTCATTCTGATGGAGCGCTCATCGTCATAAGTAATAAAAACCTTTGTTTCCGGATTAAAGAGGTAGGGAGCTTTAGCATGCCTGTCCCAATATCTGGTGTAACCATTTTTATTGATGAACTCATTCTTCATTTTGGTATATCCTCCACCCTGCCCCGCAGTTGCTTTTGATCCTGAAACTTGAGGCTGATTAAGTCCATTTTTCTCTGCACTTTCTGCCTCCCTGCTCTTGCCGTAAAATGCAGAACCAAGACCGATTTTATGGGCAGGAACGCCTCCCTCCATAAAATCCATCACCGATTTATGCGCTGAACTGGAATTTTCCATTCCTTTTGAAGGATAGAGATTGGTATGATGCGCAACTGTTTTACCTCCGTAATCATAGGTCATGATCAGAATATAATCAAGTATTTTGGCCACTTCAGCCATTTCCGTGTTGTTCACAAAGGATTTGGAGCCACCGACAGCTGCTGTCAGAAGATATTTTCGGCCTCTTTCGGCTTCCAGTTTATCCAGTTCGGCACGAATTTCCCTGAACATCAGGGTAAAATTCTGTTTATCTTCTGGCCTGTAAACATTGCCTTCCTCCCCCCTCATAGCCGGGTATTCCCAGTCGATATCAACCCCATCCAGATTATACTGTCTGACAATATCCACGCTGCTCTTTGCAAATAATTTTCTGGATGTTGGGGTTAAGACTGCATCAGAAAAATTTTCACTCCATGACCAGCCGCCTATCGAAATCACAATTTTAAGATCAGGATTGATTTTTTTCAGTCCGTTTAACAATCGGAAATTAGTTGAATCAGTCTTCAGATTGGTCAAAAATGCCATGCTATCTTTTACATTAACAAAAGCATAATTGATATGGGTTAACTTTTCGGCATCGATTTCCTCAACTTTTACCAGGCCACGGTAACCTCCTACATATCCATTAACAATATACTTCTTAGGTTTTGCAGTCTGAGCATTGACTGTCTGTATAATGAAGGCCATCAGCATAAAAAGTGCCGGAATAAATTTTCTGTTTGGTAAAAGTGAATTACTCATTTTGACAGGATGAATGGGTGCATGAATAAATATATAAAAATACAGGATTAATCAATTCTCTTATATTTGATTAAGTTCTATCAGATATAAAAAAACCGTTAAATAATTTACTCCCCATAAAAGATAACAATCCAAATTTTCCCACAACGAAATTTTATTAATACCATGTTAAAATCAAGACTTATCCTTCATTCACTGATACTTATTTTACTCAGCTCAATTTCGATTCATGGATTTGCACAAAATGCTCCGATCAAACTTATCGTTCTGGATCCGGGACACGGACATGCAACCTATATGCAGGGCAGAATGTATGATGGCTTGGATCATGAAGTGCATGTTTATGCTCCTGCAGGCCCGGATGTAGAGACCTATCTGAAAAGTATCAATGGAATGAACTCCCGTTCTTCCAATCCCACCAAATGGAAAATGGTGGTTTATACCGGTACAGATTATCTGGAAAAGATGCTGGCTGAGAAAAAGGGAAATGCGGTGATCATTTCCGGGAATAACAGCAAAAAAGGTGAATATATGCGCCGTTCCATAGAAGCGGGCATGCATGTTTTAGCGGATAAACCGCTGGCGGTAACCCCAAAAGATTTCGAAATGCTGAAAAAATCGTTCAAACTGGCAGAGAAAAAAAAGGTTTTAATCTTTGACCCAATGGATTTGCGATATGATATCAGCAATATTCTGCAGAAAGAACTGGCAGAAATGCCGGAATTGTTCGGAACACTCAAAAAAGGAAGTGTAGATGATCCATCTCTGATTCAGGAAAATTTACACCATTTCCTGAAATTCTCAGGCACTGAACCTGCCCGACGCCCGGCCTGGTTCTTTGACATAGAGCAGCAAGGCCATGGAATTACTGATGTGAGTACTCACCTTGTCGACATGTCGCAATGGGCCGGGTTTCCGGGAGTCATACTTAACTATAAAAAAGACATCAAAATCCTTAGTTCTAAGGAATGGCCTACTGATCTGACCCCATCCGAATTTAAGCGGGTAACCCGGGTCGATTATCCTGATTACCTGAAAAAATATGTAAAAGACAGTATTTTATCAGTCTTAGCCAATGGCGAAATCAATTACACAATCAAAGGAGTGCATGCTAAAGTGACCGTTAACTGGAGGTACAGAGAGCCTGCGGGCTCAAGTGATACCCATTATGCGCTGATGCGGGGCACTAAAGCTGATCTGGAACTCAGACAGGGTGCAGAAGAGAAATACCGGGCAACATTATATATCAAAGTGGCTCCGGGTGTCCCGGCTGAGGAATTCGCTTCGGTGATTGAAAATGTAAAATCCAGAATGCAGCAAAGATATCCCGGCTTCGACCTGATCAAAAAAGGGAATGAATGGATCGTAAAACCAGGAACATTTAAAAATACAAATTCGGCTGAAGTAGCAATCGGATATATTCTGAACAAAACTATGCCTGCATGGGAAGTACCGAATATGATTGCGAAATATTATACGACAACCGGCGGATTAGGATATTAGGATTAGAGGATATTAGGATTAAAGGATAATAGGATTAGAGGATATTAGGATTACAGGGTAATAGGATTACAGGATTTTAGGATGAGTAGGATTTTTAATCAGGGCAGGATTGTGAGTATCAGGTATATTGTAATCCTACAAATCCTACCCATCCTATCAATCCTACCCATCCTAACCCGTTGTGGAAGCAGAAAATCCCAATCCTACTCCCAATTCCAGATCTCGGGTTTTGCACAGGGTACCAGTTATCAGATCAGCTATTATGCAGGGGATGCGATCATTAGCTCTAAATCTATTGACCAAAAATTTACTGAACTAGACAGCTCTCTTTCAATCTACAAACCCTATTCACTGATCAATCAGTTCAATAATTCTAAAACTGGAATAGAAATGGATAAGCATCTGTACAAAGTCGTACAGCGCTCTTTAAAGATCTGGGAGGAAAGTGATGGGGTATTCGACATCAGCATACTACCCATAGTAGAGGCATGGGGATTCGGAGTAAAGAGGCACAGTAATCAGCCATCGGAGGAAGTAATCAGCAAGGCACTCGCTTGTTCCGGTTCGGATAAGCTCCATATCATTGGCAGGAAGCTGGTTAAGGATATTCCCTGTTTAAAGATTGATGTAAATGGCATTGCTCAGGGTTACAGTGTAGATGTGATTGCAGATTACATTGAATCACAAGGCGTTCAAAATTACCTGATCGAAATTGGTGGGGAGATCCGGGTCAAGGGACGAAAACAACCCGGGAATCAGATCATGCGGATTGGAATTGAACAACCTTCTAATGACAAAGATGAAGAAGCTACCATCCAAAAGATCATCGAAATGAAAGGCGGTGCAATCACCAC
This sequence comes from uncultured Sphingobacterium sp., assembly GCA_964524205.1. GTDB lineage: Bacteria > Bacteroidota > Bacteroidia > Sphingobacteriales > Sphingobacteriaceae > Daejeonella. The sequence continues at coordinate 5,354 of CAZGCG010000101.1, forward strand.
TTCCGGAAATTATCGCAAATACATTCAAAATGGCTCAAAAAAACTCTCCCACCTGATGGATCCGAAGACCGGCAGACCAATTGAAAATGAAATGATCAGTGTAACCGTAAGAACAGCAAACGCCATGAGTGCTGATGGTTATGATAATGTCCTGATTGGTAAGGATCTTGAAAAAGCCTTTGCCTTTCTAAAAAGGCATAAAGGATTGGAAGCATATTTTATCTATCAGGATAAAAATGGCGCAGTAAAGGATACTGCAAGTGCAGGGTTTTTCAAATAAATTTTCAGTAAGTATAGCTTTTTGCTGTTAGGAACATTGTAAAAAGCAGATAAATAAAATGCAAGTGATTAATTAAAATTCCGATCAGGCCTTTGCTTTATTCAAGGTATAAATCCCACCGGCAAAAAGAACTATCCCCAATCCCAGAAAAAGGAATCCCTCCGTTTTACCCGAATTGTCTGAAGCTTCGATCTTTATCCCCAAAAAATTAACAGATTCTGTGCTTTGTGAAATCTTATTAATTCCTACATAAGCGATTGCTAAACTGGCCATTATTAATACTGCGCCGATAACTTTATTCATAGCTT
>CAZGCG010000101.1:6041-10773 GCA_964524205.1 uncultured Sphingobacterium sp.
AAAGTCGAAGATATTCCAGTCGACTTCATTCGTAAACTGCATTGCAATGAGCGGGATAAGGAGCAGTATTCCTACAACTGATGGGATGATAATTAGTCTTTTGTTTTCCATTTAATTTTTTTTAAAAAGTACTTTGAAATACAAAGTAAATTAAAAAGCAGATATACTGCAAGTTTTTGTGAAAAAAAAATGCTAGACCCATTGACTCCAATCAGGTTAAAACTCCCAGAGCCGCTTTGCTTAAACTCTAAAACAGCTTATAGTGCTGTACTAAATCAATAATTTTGGCAATCGATAGAAAGTCTAAGGATAGAGGGGTTCTACAAAAAGGGATCGATGAGCTCCGGGTGAGTTCTAAGGGCTTGTGGTCGCTCTTTTCTCTCTCTTTATTATTTACTTAGCCGAGTGCAGCCCTAATTTGTTTCCTTCGGTGTCAATGAACAAGGCAAAGTATCCCATTTCCGGACTGATTTCGGTTTTCGGGAAGATTACCTGTCCGCCATTCTGTTCAACTTTGTTTAGCATTGCCTGCAGATCACTACCAGCGTTCAGGTAAATCACCGCTCCATCAGCAGTTGGGTTGTAATCCTTGCCTTTTACCAAAACTACGTTTACTGTTCCTTCTTCATTTGGCAAAACCCCCATTTGATTTCCGTCCATTTCCATTTCTTCAATAGCAAGACCTGAAATTGCCTGATAAAATTTTACAGCTCTTGAAAAATCTGTAACCGGAATTTCTACAATTGAAATTAAATTGCTCATACTATTTGTCTTTTGAGTTTGAATGTTTCCAGCTTTTTCCTTTTTGGTCTTTGTATCGGTGCAAGCCGAAAAGCCGATTGCGATTAGCATTACCGCACTAAGTATAGTTCTTTTCATCTTATGAATTTTGGTTCAATTTAAGATGACTGGAACTCCTGAAATAGTAAAAATGCGACAGGCTAATCCTGGGTGTAAAAAAGAGAAGATAAAACCATTTGCTCGTCTGACAAAAACTCCTTTGGTGTGATGCCTGTAAATTCTTTGAAGTCTTTTATGAAATGATTTTGGTCATAATACTCACTTTCGTAAGCGATTTGTGTAAATGATTCTGTCTTTTGCTTGAGCAATAGTTTTAAGGCGGTCTGCAATCGGATAACTTTACCCAACTGTTTTGGGCTAATACCGATTTGTTTCAAAAATTTTCTTTCGAGCTGTCTGCGTTTCGATAAATCTTCTTTTAGAATAGCTTTGATTGCTGAACTTCCGCTCGTTATAAGAAGAGCATCAACAGTCGATTTTACAATATTATCGATCGTAGCTTTTTCGTTGAGCTTGTTTAGCAGAAAATTTTCAATTATCTCAATTCTTTGTTCTGTGCTGCTTGCATGAATGATTTTTTGCTCCAATTCATTGGCTGTAGTTTGTCCGAAAAGTTCAGCGATTGGAGTTTCTTTGTTTTCTAAATTTTTAAGCGGTGTTTTAATAAAGTTAGCAACCCCAAAAGGATAAAAACGGGTTGCAAAACAGTAAACATAACCGGTAGGCTGGATTGTAAACGGCTCAGTAATTTGTCCCACCACTATTGCTCTGGGCTGAATAATAAATTCGTTTTCAGAAGTATAGCGCTTTATATCATCGCCCAATATAAATATCAACTCCATACAACCATCAGGAACAATTCTTTGTTTTTCGGAACTGTATTCAGCAGGAACTTCCAAAGTCCAATAACATTTAATCAATGGATTTAAGTCGCTATTTGGTTGGAAGGTATGATAGTTCATTGAAGGATTGGGTTTATTTAGATTGCAGCATAACGTTCTGTGGCTTTGCGCAGAGGGGGGATTAAAACCCACTGCCGTCCATCCAGCAGTAAATTTAGTTAAAAGTGGAACTGTTGCACCTTGCACCACAGCCCCTTTTGTGCAAAACCGCTGTGATAAGCCGTTTTTATTCGAGCCTTACATTCCAGGTTATGCAATTTAATATTCCGCCCTTCTTGGCTATTTCATTACAGTTAATTGTTGCAACAGTCTGCCCTTGAAATAGCTTTTCAAATTGCTTAAAGACTTCATCGTCTTCCTTTATCCCAAATATTGGGACAATTACAGTGTTGTGCATTTGCAGGTAATTTATGTAGCAACCTTTCGCAGAATCTCCCTTGTTGCTGTACGGATTATATGGAATGCACACATAATCGAGGCCTGTCTTACTTATCGCCGATTTAAAAGATTCGACAAATCGCTTGCTTTCGCCCTCGCCAAAGGTATTTATGATCAATGTTTCGTCATCAAGAAAGCGCACTAAACCGTCTGCATGGCCAGTAAAGTCATAAGGCTGTTCCGGAATAAAAATCAACGTGTCTATTTGTAATATAGTTTGCAATTTTCTGATTAGTTCGAGTTTTGTGAAGGATGGGTTTTCCTTAAAAACACGTTCGGTCATTATCACTTTGTCAGTCGCCCGAATTACATTTCCGCCATCAAGCACAATGTCTGATTTGATTGTTTCTATTCCTATCTGATTGCAAATTGCATCAACATCTGATATTGTTTTCAAACCATTTTTTGTTCGTAAATACCTCGGATTATAAACAAAGCGGATGAACTTATTGGTTTCAACCTGTATTGGCATGTAATCAACCGCCCAAACATCTTTGGTTTCGGGCAACAGTTGAAATCGGATTTCACAGCTACCCAAAACCCTCTCAAACTCTTTGAAGAAATCGGGATATAGCTTTGGCAAACTATCTGCTAAGAATAGCGTGTTGGTTTGTGCGTCGGTAATCATTTTTTAAGCCGTTGCTTCCATATCTCGGAGAAAACTGCACCCACTTGCTTAAATTCCTCATATGAAAATTCGTCTGTTTTAGCGTTATTACACCAATAGCAGCAGAGAACGACATTATCAATCTCATAACCTAAGTTTGGCACTTTCCTGTCGAATTCAAGTGTTCTACCGCGTGTACCTATCCTTTTAGTAAATACCTTTTTCCTATCAAGCAAACTTGATATTTCTTCTTCTGTGATGCCACAATACCCGCATTTCCGTTCAAAAGGTGAATACCAATTATAAAAATCCTCGAACACAGTAGTGAACTTTTTCTTCGTCCAAACATTGCGGATTTTGGCGATGACTTCCCTTTCTGCTCGTAGCTCTTCGTACCAAAGGCTCAAAGTAGTCTTTGGTACCTGGAGAAGTTCGGAAACGGTTTTGTAGTCAAGCTGGCAAACGATGTAAAGTCTTAAAAATTCTGCTTGTGGTTCCGTCATTTTAAAGAAGATTTGCAGGCTATGCGCCCAGTCGTGGTATGGAGTAAGATTTCGTGAAATGGCATATAACTTGTATATAAGGATGATAAAATTACCACAAGCCCACCAAATTCGGGTGTATTGTGGCATACTTGTTCATCCTTTATTAAATATATTAATTCTACCTGAACTCATATCACACAGGCAAGAGATAACAATGGCAACTGCTATTTAAAGTATCTCATAATAGACCCGGCAATCAGTGCATGTCCCTTTTCATTCGGATGGTTTACCTGCGACATATAGTTTGATATACTTTCACCGGAAAGCACCTTTTGACGAAATAGTTCATAGCTGTCTGTCAATCCTACACCATATTTTTCAGCCAGATTTTTAATCTGCCTGGTATGTTGCTCCAGCACATTTTTGGTTTCCAAAATATTAATCCGCTGGTCGGGAGAAGGACTAAGCAGAACAACTTTAATTCCTTTTTTAAGCGCAATACTAATCATCTTCTCCCAGGCCACCTTAGCCCGTTCAAGTCCGATACCCTGATCGTTTAAAGCATAATCGATAAAAAGAACATCAGGTCTGTGAACCAGAACCTCCGACTCAAATCTTTTGGCGCCACTTTCAGAGTTTTCACCTCCTATAGAGGTATTGATGATATTGATCACTGCAAAAGGATATTCTGCTTTCAATGCTCTCAAAACCTGGTATGGATAGGCTTCCAGAGTATTCACCACCGGGGTTTTGAAATACCCTGCAGGAACTGAATGTCCGTGAAACACCAGATTGATGCTTCTGTTTTTAGGCCATTCTTTTCTCATTTCAGTTTTCAGATCGTTCAAATAAGTTGCAGGATCAGCGATGGTGCTGGTTTGAAATGATAAGAAGAGGAATAAGAGTACGTTTTTCATATTAGGATGTGTTGTCTGTTGTCACGTGAATTTAGGAATTCATTTGGAATGTTGAGTCGATGGATTTTTATTGGGAATGGGGACCAAATAGCTATCGGGTGGGGAATAGGAAATGGGAAATAGAAAATAGGGAATGGGAAATAGTCATTTATTACCCCTTTGAACAGATTCCTCATTGCATTCGTAATGACGTTCATAACAAAAATTAGCTTTAAGCTTTTTGCTTTAAGCTTTAAGCTTTCCTATCGCCCGGTCCAGATGAACGTAGCCCCCATCCACATGAATCAATTGCCCTGTTGTGTGTGATGATCGCTCTGAAAGTAAAAAGGCAACCGTATCGGCAATTTCCTTCGCGGTGGTCATGCGGTTTTCGAGGGGAATTTTACTGACAATATCTTTCAGTTTTTCTTCGGGGTTTGAAAGGGTTTTGATCCAGCTTTCGTAGAGAGGAGTCCAGCATTCTGCAACAATTACTGAATTGACACGGATACTGTGAGGTAATAATTCAACGGCCCATTCGCGGGTCAAAGCATTGCGTGCACCATTGGCCGCAGCATAAGCGGAGGTTCCACCCTGCCCTGT
>CAZGCG010000102.1:0-10753 GCA_964524205.1 uncultured Sphingobacterium sp.
TAACCATCATACCAACAGGGGTAATTTCTTTTCGCTTTTTACAAATCAGGATAGGTTTATTAAATATTTGAGATGCATCATCATTGGAGTTCCTTTGTGGTTTGTCGTTGGGATATTGATCACTCTCTCCCCTGAATTCGGGAAAGTGCTTGGTGTGCAGGGAGATGTAAATGCAGGTGCTGCTGTGGCGTTTTGTTATGCCGGACTTGTCCTCGGAGATATAGCCAGTGGCTTGCTAAGCCAGCTTTTAAAAAGCCGGATCAAGGTTATTTATACCTATTTATTTCTTTCAATTATTTCAATTTCAGCATACTTTATGCTTCATGATATCAGTCTTTTTGCATTTTATGCCATCTGTCTGTTTCTCGGATTTTCAGTAGGATACTGGGTCATATTTATGACCATAGCTACAGAACAGTTTGGTACCAATATAAGAGCGACAGTGACTACGACGGTGCCTAATTTTGTACGCGGTGCAGTAGTTCCTTTGTCAATTCTTTTTCAATATCTCAAAGGGGTTTTTAATGGCTCAATGATTCATGCGGGGATAGCTGTTGCTGCGCTGAGTCTTGTTTTAGCGTTCTGGGCATTGCATAAAATGGAGGAAACATTTACAAAAGATCTCGATTATCTGGAATAATCAGAATTAACAATTAGACAATCTTAAAAATGCCTGCTTAAAATTTAACATTCATCCCGTGTTTTCGGTGGATGTTAAATTTTATTCATTATTATTATATCATAAATAAAATGAAAGGTATGTCTATATCTGAAAACACAAATCGCAGAGATTTTATAAAATCTACCGGCACTGTATTGGTAGGAAGCACAATCGGCCTCAATCTGGCATTTCCATTGCAAGGATTCCCAAAAAGTAATGATGTTTTAAAGGTTGGTTTGATTGGATGCGGAGGAAGAGGAACCGGTGCTGCCAGTCAGGCATTAAAAGCAGATCCTAATGTTATACTTACTGCTATGGCAGATGTGTTTCAGGATCGTCTGGACCAGTCCTATGACATTCTGCTAAAGGCAGTTCCCGATAAAGTAAAAGTTCCTAAAGAGAACAGATTTGTAGGTTTTGATGCTTACCAGCGGCTTATTGATTCGGGGGTTGATGTTGTACTATTGACCACACCACCAGCCTTCAGACCTGAGCAATTAACTGCCGCAGTAAATGCAGGTAAACACATATTCTGTGAAAAACCGGTAGCGGTAGATGCTCCCGGAGTAAGAAAAGTCCTTGCAGCAGCCAAAATGGCTAAAGAGAAGGGTTTATCACTGGTTTCCGGATTTACATTCCGCTATGATCTTCCCAAAAGGGAATTGTTTGGAAGGGTTCAGAATGGAGAGATCGGTGAGGTAAAGATGGTCAATTCAACGCGCAATGGTGGCGGACTTTGGAATTTCGAGCGTAAACCGGAATGGACCGATATGGAATATCAAATGCGTAACTGGTATTATTACGACTGGCTTTCCGGAGATTTTATTGTGGAAATGGTTGTGCATAATCTGGATATGATGACCTGGGCGATTGGTAGTCAGATGCCGATCAGAGCTTTTGGTACCGGAGGAAGACAATCCAGGGTTGAAGCAAAGTTTGGTAATATCTATGATCACTTTGCTATAGAATTTGATTTTGCCAATGGTGTTAAGGGCTATAATTTTTGCCGGCAACAGGATGGATGTGCATCCAAAAATTCGGTTGAAATCATAGGTTCTGAAGGTACAGCCTTTTATCAGGGCAATGTCCATAAGATCAGTGGCAAAAATAACTGGGAATATCAAGGCGAAAAGAAAGATATGTACCAGACTCAGCATAATGAGCTATTTGCGTCCATCAGAGCGGGTAAGCCGATGAACGATGGGGAAATGATGGCTAACAGTACTATGTTAGGAATTTTGGGTAGAATGGTGGCATACAGTGGTCAGTCAATTACCTGGGAACAGGCAATGAATTCTAATCTTGTTCTCGGTCCTGATTTTCACAAATACGACTGGGATTTGAAATGGCCGGTTCCTCCGCCTGCGATACCTGGAGTGACGAAGGTGGTATAAGGGTTGTTTCGCAAAGACGCAAGGCAAACCGATTAACAGAATAGTCCTTTAATTATAGGATTGCTTCGTCGTGCCTCCTCGCAATGACATTTCCAGAGAAGAACAAGAATTATAAAATGATTTTAGAACTGAAAAAAAACAAAATATGAATAACCCCTTAAAAAAAGGACTGATGTTCCTTAGTATCCTGCTAATTAGCAGCCAGATATCTTTTTCACAGGAAACCTTATTTGAGTTTGGTACATCAACCAGTATGGATGCTGTGCTTTCCAAATCAAAAGCAAAGGAAAATAAGTTGAAATGGATTAATGTTAACACAACAAAAGAGACCTGGAAAGTGATGAAGGACGGAACGCTATCAAATACAGGCCTTCCAATCGGAGTTATTCGCTCAGAAAAACAATATGAAAATTTCATTTTACATGTGGAGTGGAAGCACATGGAGGCAGGAGGTAATTCCGGAGTATTTGCCTGGAGTGGTGCCAAGCCTGTGGGTACAAATCCGCTTCCGGACGGAGTAGAAATTCAAATGCTTGATCTTGAGTGGGTTGATCTTAACATAAGAAATGGCGTAAAGCCTCCTATCGCTTACGTTCATGGTGAGCTTTTTGGTGTGCAGGGTGTAAAAACAGTTGCCGATAATCCACGGGGCGACAGAAGCAAGTCGATCGAAAACCGTGTGAAAGGCAAGGGTGAATGGAATACCTATGATGTTGTTTGTGTAGATGGCGTGATTAAGCTTTCTGTTAATGGAAAGTTTGTGAACGGGATTAGCAAATCCACTCAGAAAAAAGGGTATTTATGCCTGGAATCTGAAGGTGCCCAAATTTTCTACAGAAATCTTAAAGTTATTGAACTTGCACCAGGAGTAACTTCGGCAGAACAAACTGCAGCTTTGCTTCCTTAATTTGCTAGCTTAAATTTTACTTTGTTTAAAAAAAGCATTTAAATTTTAATTGCTTTTTAATTTTCAATGGAATCTCATTTCTGCTTTTAATTTTGTGCTATCCTTTCTGGCTCCATTGATTAATTTATACTAATGAAGAAATATATCTTTCTGTTTTTAACCCTGCTAATCATTGTGTCCTGTGTTCTGGGAATGAAGTCAGGAACTTTATTAAGTTTTTCAATTAGGAATACCAGTGTGATTGCAGAAAATTCAGTGCTTTCATTCATCAGGAACAAGCCCGGAAATACAAGCATAAATAATAGCAGGAGAGAAGCTTTAGATGCTCCTGATAGCAGCCGTTTTACAAGAATTGTTCTCGCCCAGGGTTTCGATGAACCTCTGGGAATGGCAATTCTTCCGAATAATGATGTTTTGCTGGCAGAGCGGAAGGGCAGTGTGAAAATCTACAACAGAGAAACAAAGCAGATAAAGACCATTACCAATTTTAATGTGTTCAGCGGCATAGAGGATGGGCTTTTGGGGATTGCTATAGATCCTGATTTTAGTAAGAATCATTGGATCTATTTTTATTATGCCCTTGCAGGTGATCGTGCTGTAAATCGATTGTCGAGATTTGAATTGCTTGGCGATGCTTTGGTTCAAAACTCAGAAAAGGTTCTGCTCGAAATTCCAACTCAGCGAAAATATTGCTGCCATTCTGCAGGATATATTTCATTTGATTCAAAGGGTTTACTTTATCTGTCGACTGGTGATAATACCAATGCCGAAGAAACAGAGGGCTATACCCCGGTTGATGAGCGTCCGGGACGGGCTCTGGCAGATGATCAGGCTACGGCAGCAAATACAAATGATCTGAGAGGGAAGATTCTGCGAATCAAGCCCCTGGACAATGGAACTTACACTATTCCAGAGGGCAATTTATTTCCTCCCGGGAATCCGAAGGGGCGCCCGGAGATTTATATTATGGGATCCCGTAATCCCTATCGCTTTAGTGTCGACAGGAAAAATAATTATCTGTATTGGGGAGATGTTGGTCCTGACACTAAAGTAATGGGCGAGGAAGGGGAATTGATGAGTTATGATGAGATAAATCAGGCTCGTAAACCCGGCTTTTATGGCTGGCCTTATTTTCTCGGAAACAATCAGGCCTTTCCAAAATATGATTTTGAAACAAAAACTTTAGGTCCCAAAAAAGATCCCACAAATCCAATAAATGATTCTCCGAATAATACCGGAGAGCGGGTATTGCCACCTGCACAAGCCGCTATGATCTGGTTTGGGAAAAAGAACTCTAAGAATTTTCCTTTACTTGGAAATGGAGGAGCTTCCGCAATGGCAGGGCCGGTATATTATTCTGATCTTTTTCCGAATGCTCCTTATAAATTGCCCGGCTATTATGATGGCAAATTATTTATTTATGAATGGATACGTGGCTGGATCATGGCGGTAAGTTTGGATAAAAATGGAAATTATCTCAGCATGGAGCCTTTTTTAGATCATCTTAAATTTAAGGCTCCGGTAGATATGCAGTTTGGAAATGATGGTGCATTGTATGTATTAGAGTACGGGACAAATTGGTTCTCTAAGAACATGGATGCAAAACTGGTTCGTATTGAATATCAGGAAGGTAACAGAAATCCGGTAGCAGAAATACAGACTGATAAGCAATATGGAGCAAGTCCTTTTTCTGTACAGTTTTCAGGTAAAAAATCAATCGACCATGATCGGGAGGATAAATTATTTTATACCTGGAATATAGACAATAAGGAATTTAAGGGTCAAATTGTTAATTATACATTTACAAAAGTTGGAGCACATACAGTATCCTTAACTGTTACTGACAATAAAGGCGGCAGGGGAATTGCCAGCACACAAGTCTTCGCAGGAAATACACCACCGGAGGTTCAGATAGAAACCTCATCTAACCGCAGCTTTTACTGGGATAATTCCCTGCTTGATTATCATGTGATGGTGAAGGATAAGGAAGAATCAGCAATTAATCCGGAAAGGATCAAAGTTACTTTTGGCTATTTGCCCCGAGGGAAAGATGTCGCTGTTATTTTAACCCAAAATCAGGATGCAGGCAATTTCAACTATTTGAAGGGGCAGCAGCTCACCGCTACTCTGGATTGTAAATCCTGTCATTCTGTAGACAGAGCCTCGGTTGGTCCGACATATCTGGCAATATCAGAGCGGTATTCCGGGAAACAAGGTGCTCCTGCATATCTTGCTGATAAAATTATACGAGGTGGAAGCGGGGTATGGGGTGAGCGTGCGATGATTCCTCATCCTGAGCTTCCTATATCTGACGCTGAGGAGATAGTTAATTACATATTATCCTTAACCGATAAATCAGGCGGGAAGCGTCAGCTAAAAGATGAGATTGTTTTAAAGGATCATATCGGGAAGGGAATAGAGGGTCTCTACCTTTTGAATGCGATGTATACTGATCAGGGTGCGAATGGAATTGAACCTCTGCAAAGCCGTGATTATATTACTTTGAGAAATCCATTTGTTCAGGCCGAAGATTTTGATGAAGGTAATGTCCGCCTGGGAACTATCACTACAGATTTTCTTACCTATGCAACAAGTATAAATCATAATAGTTTTATACGCTTCAATTCGATCGATCTCAGGAATGTCAGGCAACTGAAATACAGGGTTCGGGCTCAGTCGGGCGGAGTAATTGAAATTCATCATGGAAATATAAATGGTCCGCTGATAAGTTCAATAAAAATTCCAGGCAGAATAGCTGGCTCTCAAGCTCATTGGACTGAAATTGTAGCAGATCTCAAAGAAACGAAAGGAGTACAGGATTTGTATTTTGTATTTACTGATGAAACCGGAAAGAAGAATTTATTTGATATAGACTGGATCTATTTTGCGAATGCTACATTATAGATAAAAACTATATGGCTTATAAACCTGTTAAAATAAGGACCTGAACTTATTTCAGCCAGAGGGTTTTTCATAATATATAATCATACGGCAAAGCTTCTTATATACCCCGGATATGTATTAGCCATTGAAAAATTACATTAGCAGCTGCAAAATTTGACTATTTTTCATAATATTTACCTGTTTGTTCATTAAAGACCAAACCGTATTACCATTAAAACATTTACAATGCAAAAACTATTTCTGTTATTTTTTTCAATTTTAAGTTTACAGGCTATGGCTCAAAAGGCAGATCCGGTGTATGCGATAATTATTAAGGGCGGACATGTTATCGATCCAAAGAACAGTATTAATGAGGTGATGGATGTCGCAATTGATAAAGCAGGTAAGATTGCTGCCGTTTCAAAAAACATTGACCCTAAATCGGCCACCAGAGTGGTTAATGCAAAGGGATTGTATGTTACTCCGGGTATCATCGATATGCATACGCATAATTTTGCGGGTACCGAGCCTGATAAATATTTAAGGAACAGTTATTATGCCAATCAGCCTGATGGTTTCACTTTTCGGGTGGGTGTAACCACGGTTGTGGATGCAGGAAGTGCAGGCTGGCGCAACTTTGAGAAGTTTAAAGATCAAACGATTGACAGGGCAAGAACCAGGGTCCTCGCATTTCTTAATATTGTGGGCGAAGGTATGGCCGGGGGAGCAATAGAACAGGATAATAACGATATGGATGCCCGGAAAACCGCAGATATGGCTTTAAAGTACAAAGATCTAATCGTTGGTTTTAAGGTAGCCCATTATAATAAACCGGATTGGGTTCCAATTGATCGTGCGATCGAAGCCGGCAAAATTGCAGGAAACATTCCGGTTATCGTTGATTTTGGTGGTGGTGGACTTTCATTGGAAGAACTGACTTTGAAGAAATTCCGTCCGGGAGATATTTATACCCATACTTATGGTGGAGGTGGCAAAGATCGCGAAGCTATCACTGATCCTGTAAGTGGAAAGCTTCGTCCTTTTGTATTTGAGGCCAGAAACAGAGGAGTTATCTGGGATGTAGGTCATGGGGCTGCGAGTTTTGCATTCAAGCATGCCGTTCCGGCAACACAGGCAGGTTTCTTTCCGGATGTGATCAGTACTGATCATCATGGCGGAAGTATGAATTCGGCAATGAAGGATATTTTGAATGTCATGAACAAATTTCTTACCCTTGGGATGGATGTTCCTGCAATTATAAATTCAGTGACATGGAAGCCGGCTCAGGTTATTCACAGGGAAGAGATCGGGAATCTTTCAGTAGGTTCAGAGGGTGATGTTACTGTTCTGCGTATCCGCAAAGGAAAGTTTGGAGTTTTTGATCAGATGGGTGAGCGGTTAGAAGGAAGGCAGCGCTTTGAATGTGAAGTTACAGTAAAAGGTGGGCGTGTATTTTATGACCTGAATGGTTTAACGAATCCGCTGCCAAGAGTAGTGGGCGGGCTTCCCGCTCTTTAATTTATTGATGCTTATGAAGAGGAGAGAATTATTAAAAGGTCTTAGCTTGTTGCCTGTTGCAGGTGCGGTTTCAGGATCCAGCATAGAATCTGTATTTGCAGCAAGTCCGGAAAAAGCTAAGCAGGCAGGTAAAAGCATTTATGAGGCCATAGGTGTTCGTCCGCTGATCAATGCAAGGGGTACAGTTACCGTGGTTGGCGCAAGCCAGATCCTACCTGAAGTGCAAAAGGCAATGGATGAAGCGGTTAAAGAATATGTTCAGATCGATGAACTGATGGATGCCGTTGGTGCCCGTTTAGGTGAACTGACAGGCACAGAATTCGGTTATGTCAGTTCGGGTGCTTCAGCTGCAATTACTGCTGCTACCGCAGGTTGTGTTACCGGGGGAGATCCCGATAAGCTGTGGATGATTCCTGATCTTACAGGTATGAAGGATGAAGTGATCATTCCTGCTTATTCGCGTACAGCTTATGATGCCGCTGCAAAAGCTGTCGGAGTGCGAATGGTTGAGGTAAATACCCTTGATGATTTAAAACTGGCAATTGGTCCGCGTACGGCGATGATACTTGTTCTTGCCGGTGGACGTTCAGAGAGCGGACCCCTGTCAATCAAAGAGATTGCATCCATTGCAAAACCTTTGGGTGTGCCAATTTTGGTGGATGCTGCAGCCGAAGTACTGGAAGTTCCTAATCCACATATTTCACAGGGTGCCGACCTTGTTGCATACAGTGGAGGTAAATATATCCGCGGTCCGCAATGTGCAGGCTTATTATTGGGCCGTAAAGACCTGATTATCGCTTCAAGGATAAATGCCGGACCACATCATGGTTTTGGCCGTGGATTTAAGGTTGGCCGAGAAGAGATTATGGGCATGCTTGCTGCAGTAGAAACCTGGTTTAAACGTGACCATGCCGCAGAATGGAGGACATGGGTATCTTATGGAAATCACATCATTCAGCGTCTGGCGAATGTAAAGGGAGTGTACACGCAACTGAGCGAGCCCAAAGGAAGAAGCAACCGTGCTCCTTCTGTGACTATTAACTGGGATAAATCAGTAATTCCGTTGACCGGCGAAGATATGGAAGGACTTTTATGGGATGGTACTCCAAGAATTGCAGTGAGTGGAGCAGGAAGCTTTTTACCGTTTCCACCGAATTTGCAGCCTAATATAAGTGTTCAGACATCTGCACTTCAGCCGGGGGAAGAAAAGATTATTGCAGATCGATTGTTTTCTCTTTTTAGCAAGCCTCCTATGATCAAGAGAGCAGCCGGAGAAGCTGCTTTTGACCTCAGCGGGCAGTGGGATCTTAAAATGAAATTCTCTGCAAGCACAGTAGATCAGACCCTGATCATTGAGCAAAAGGGTAATGAATTTATCGGAACACATATTGCCAGTATAGGCTCCCGCGACCTTGAAGGGACACTTCATGGCAAACAGATTACCATGCGTAGTTCCTATACGAAAGATGGTGTTCGAATTAATTATACATTCACCGGAACTGCTGATGCAAATACCATGCAGGGAAAGGTAAGTCTGAGTGAATATGGGGATGCAGAGTGGACAGCCAAACGCCATGATTATCGTCCGGCAGGTGCCAGACGTACCAGAGGGTAGTTGACAATGGGGATAAACTTAAGAAATATGAAAGATATGCGGGCTATAAGATCTGCTCTTTTGCTTATTTGCCTGAGTACTCTGGTTTTGTCATTCACCGGCACCTACGATGCACAACCACAGGATTGGAAGGCTCCGGCATGGGCAGATACTTTATATAATCCATATCATATTGAGCCACTGACACTTCCGCAGGCTCAGGAGATATATAATTTATATTGTATTTCCTGCCATGGCAATCAGGGCCAGGGATATGCACTGGAACATACAAGTCAGCAGGTGCCAGATTTTAAGGATGATATGCTTATGAGTCAAAGTGATGGTGCTTTATACTGGAAGTTAAGAGAGGGTAAAGGAATTATGCCGGGATTTAAATCCAAATTATCGGATGAGCAGCAATGGCAATTGGTTGAGTATATCAGGGACCTTTCAAAGCCCTTTGATCTTCAGAAAAATCCCTTTAAAACTCTTAATAATTGATTTAAAATGCTTTTTTTACTTAAATTGAATTATTCACAAATTATCAGACTATGAAGAAGTTAATTTCATTTGGTTTTGTCCTGACCTTGCTTATTGCAGATTCTACTGAGCTTTTGGCTCAGCCAGGTACTAAAAGTATCATTTATGCAGGCTCCTCTTCGGCCAGGGGCAGTAAAGGAATTTATGTATTGGAATTCGACCAGCAGAAAGGTACACTAAAAGAATTGCAAACAGTGACAGAGGGTAGCAGTCCCGGCTTTTTAGCTTTCAGTCCGAATAAAGATTTTTTGTATTCAATTTATGGGAAGGGTACTCTTGATGATGGTAATGGTGCAGTGATGTCATTTAAAATAGATCCTTTCACAGGTTTATTAAAGAAAGTGAATGAGCAATCTGTCGGAGGTAAGGGGCCTGCTCATATCAGTATTGATCCAAAGGGCAGGTTTGCATATACAGCCAATTATGGTGATGCAAGTGTAACTGTATTTCCGATAAATTCGGATGGCACGCTGGCTAAAGCCTCTGATTATGTTAAGCATACCGGAAGCAGTACTAATCCACAGCGGCAGAAGGAGCCACATCCACACTCCAGTATTCCATCTGCCGATGGTAAGTTTTTATACGTTTCTGATTTGGGCACCGATAAGATTGTGATTTATGAAGTTATGAATGGTGGAAAATTAAAACCCGCTGCTGTTCCGTTTGCACAGGTACCTGCAGGTTCAGGTCCCAGACATTTTAAAATCCATGAGAACGGTAATTTTGCCTATTCTGTCGATGAATTATCGAACACCATTGTTGCTTTTAAAGTGAATAAGAAAACGGGAGCCTTAACGATTATCGAGCGTTTAAGCATGCTTCCTGAAGGTTATTCAGAAGTGACTTATGCCTCCGATGTTCATTTTTCGCCGGATGGCAAATTTATCTATGCAACGAACAGAGGGCATGAAAGCCTTGTGATCTATGAGGTTAATGCGAAGACCGGGAAATTAAAGATGATTGGACATGAGTCGACCGGAGGTAAACACCCAAGAAACTTTATGATCAGCAAATCAGGCGAATATGTTCTGGTAGGTAATACAAATACCGATAATGTGGTGATCTTTAACAGAGATACTAAAACCGGCTTGCTTAAGCCGAATGGGGTTCAGCATACAATTCCGGCTGTGAGTTGTTTGATTGAGTTGTAGAGATTCTGGTCGCAGTCTACTGATCGGCCCACTGGTCTGTGCGGTCCTCAGATAGACCCTCTGGTTGGTGTTATCACCAACCAGCCTAATCTATAGATGCTCCAT
>CAZGCG010000103.1:0-10716 GCA_964524205.1 uncultured Sphingobacterium sp.
AAATCGCAACCGTTCTCGTGTCTACCTCCCGATAGCAATCGGGATCCACCATCCGAGCAGATGGTTATTTACTATTTCAAACAAAAATTCCCTCTGTTAGGAGGGAGTTTCATATTGGAGCGAAAGACGAGATTCGAACTCGCGACCCCGACCTTGGCAAGGTCGTGCTCTACCAACTGAGCTACTTTCGCGTTTTGGTGAGTGCAAATATAGGCAGAAAAGCAATTTTGGCAAGTATTTTTTTATTTTTTTGAACTTAATAGTATAAACTCTTGTTAATCAGTATTCTGTCGGGACTTGAAAATTGAAAATGCTTCAAAATGAAGGCGGTCTTCAGGCGCAGGATGTGTCCAGGGAGTACAGTCAGTAAGATCAATTCTATATTTGGCGCCAGAAATACAGTTTTTGGATTCAGCTAGCCGGGTAATTTAATTCGGAACTTATTGATCCTCCTCATTTCTTTCTAAACCAAGAGAAAATTTAGGATTCACCGGATCAGGGCCTCACAGCTCTGTATTGTTATTTTAAAAACCACCTGTTACTCCTTATCAATTACCTAAAATTACACTAAGTCAAATTTGATACCTCAATAATGCAGTATAGGAACTAGCATTGTTCTATTAATTTGTTAAGGCTAAAACTGATAAAAAACTACCGGGAGAATTCGCATATAAGTCTGCACTGAAAATCCGGACGACAATAAGCTTAAATTAAAGGGGTTTATGAGTCGCACAGTATAATTCACTATACTGGAGAAGTTCTATCAGAAGGGCTGATTTCGTTTGATATTAGAAAATTATACTCTTGTTCATTCATAAATTTGGACTACATACATTTTTTGGCTCCGGTTGAGCCATCCCGGGGCCTGAAAGGGTTCTGAAAGGGTCTTTGTTGGGCTATTATTGGGCAGAATGGGGCAAAAATGCAGTTTTAGCCCAACAAGAGGCGAAGATGGGTCCATCAAATCCCCTTTTTTGTACTATTTCATGATTTAGTATAAAAACGCTGTTTAATCTGCAAGAACGATTCCGGGATTTCTTCCGGTTTTCAGTCCTAAAAGCTTTATTTTTGGAAAATCATCCTGGCTGGGTGTTACATAAATATTAGATAAAAAACGAGTGTTTTTTACACTAAGTATAGTCTGTTAAAGACCTGCTTTCAAAATCGCCTGTTCTACTCAAATTATTACCTATTCCCTAACCAGCATTTCAGAGATAAGCTCGCTCTCATAACCTTTACCTGCAGCATAGCGACTTAAAAGATACCTGCGTTTAAAAGGATCTTTCTCCGTTATTGTTTTCGATTTTTTCTCCAACAGCTGTTCCAGCTTTGAAAGATAATCGTCCAGGTCAATCGAATTGAGGGATTTAGCAATGAGTTTATCAGGAACTCCCTTCAATTTTAAACCCTGCTTAATCTTCAGTTTGCCCCAGGCTTTGATCCTGAATTTCCCGAGAGTATAGGCCCTCGAAAACCGTTCTTCATTCAGGAAATTCTGATCAATAAGCTCAGAAATGATCTCTTCCACATCTTTTTGATGCAAACCCCATTCATAAAGCTTATTCCTGACCTCATACTGCGACCTTTCCTGATAGGCGCAATAACTTTCAGCTTTCAGTTTGGCCTGTTCTCTGCTGAATATTTTCGGCTTATTGTTCTCGTTTTTCAAAGCATTGAAATATCGCAAATATTTGAGAGGAATCTTTAAAAATTATTGAAATTAGCAGAATGAACCATATCCTATATTCAACAGAAGATCTCACAGGCATCATGAATGCTGAGCCTTTTATTCAGAATAAGGATATTCTGATCAGAACAATTCTTAGCGATAGCCGGAAGCTTAGCGATATCAATCATGCTTTGTTTTTTGCACTGCAAGCGAGGAGGGACGGACATAGTTTTATTGCTGCCGTTTATGAAGCCGGAGTACGGAGTTTTGTAATTTCTGATCCCGGATTCGACACAGGAGCATATCCTGATGCAAATTTCTATAAGGTTAGTGATAGTTTAATCGCTTTGCAGGATCTGGCAGCTGCTCACCGTTCGAAATTCAATTACCCGGTCATCGGTATCACCGGCAGCAATGGCAAAACCATTGTTAAAGAATGGCTCTATCAGCTTCTGGTTCCTGAAAGTAATATTGTCAGGAGCCCCAAAAGTTATAATTCACAGATCGGGGTACCCGTATCGGTTTGGGAAATGAATGAAGAGAATGATCTGGCGATATTTGAAGCCGGGGTTTCCAAAGCGGGTGAGATGGAAAATCTGGCCAGGATAATACGTCCTACAATCGGAATACTGACCAATATCGGAGAGGCGCATAGTGCTGGATTTGAAACGCTTAACGATAAGATAAGGGAGAAGCTGAAGCTGTTTGAGGGAGTGGATCTGTTTATTTATTCTGATAAGTATCTGGATCAGTATGATGGTGAAATACCCGGTAAGAATAAATTCACCTGGAACTATCGCGGACAAGCAAATCTGGAGGTTTTTGATGATGAGGTGCTTGAGGAAAGATTCCAGTTTCTCAGGGCACGTTTCAATGGAAAGGATGTTCAGGCAATGATCCCATTCACGGATCAGGCCTCTATCGAAAATGCGATCATCTGCTGGGCAAGCTTACTGGCATTAGGTTATGAGCCTGAAGAGGCCGATAAGAGGCTTGAGAAGCTGATTCCGGTAGGAATGCGGCTTGAGCTTAAGAATGGTATCAACAATTGCTCTGTAATCGACGATTCTTATAGCCTCGACCTTTCTTCACTGGCAATAGCATTGGATTTTTTGAAACAGCAGAACCAGCATCAGCGGCGAACATTGGTACTTTCTGATATTCCCGGGACTGATTCTGAAGCTCTGTATGAGCAGGTAAGGAATCTGCTGGAGAATAAATCAGTCGACCGATTAATTGCCGTAGGGGAGCATATCAGTAAGTATGCTGCTGATTATCCTTTTGAGACCGAATGCTTCTCCAGCACAGCGGATTTCCTGGAACATTTCGCCTCAATAAAGTTTCATAATGAGACCATACTTTTAAAAGGTGCAAGGGCCTTCGAATTTGAGCGAATCAGCCAGCTTTTAACGCAGAAGGTTCACGAAACCGTTCTGGAGATCAATCTGAATGCACTGGAGCATAATCTGAATCATTATAAGCTGGAATTAGGGGCTGGGACAAAAATAATGGCCATGGTGAAGGCATTTTCCTATGGTAGTGGCAGTTTTGAGATAGCCAATCTCCTGGAATTCAATAAAGTAGATTATCTGGCTGTTGCCTATGCTGATGAAGGTGTTGCATTAAGGAATGCCGGATGCAGTTTGCCTATCATGGTCATGAGTCCGGATGCAATGGCTTTCGAAACAATTATCCAGCATAAATTGGAGCCAGAGATCTTTAGTGTAAGGGTTTTAAATCAGTTAATAGAGGTTTTGAACCGGAAGAATCTGGAGAATTATCCAATCCACCTCAAACTGGATACGGGTATGCACCGGCTTGGCTTTATGGAGGATGAACTGGATGAACTGATTGAGATTCTAATTAATACACAGGGAGTACGTATCCAGAGTGTGTTTTCTCATCTGGTAGCGAGTGAAGATCCTGAGCATGATGAATTCACGAAATATCAGATCGATCTTTTTTTCAGGCTTTCTGAACGTATCAGCAAAAGTCTGAATTATTCATTCATGCGGCATATAGCCAATACTTCAGGAATCAGCCGATGGCCGGATTCCCGTTTTGATATGGTCCGCCTTGGTATTGGCCTTTATGGGATAGATTCGGCTTATGATTCAAAATCTCCCTTACAAACCGTAACTTCGCTGAAAACAAGTATATCGCAGATCAAGAATATTCCTGCCGGTGATACCATCGGGTACAGCAGGGAAGGGAAGATGCCTGAAGGAGGCAAAATTGCAACTGTTAAGATTGGTTATGCAGATGGTTACCGCAGGGGATTGGGCAATGGAAAGGGTAAAATGATCGTAAGAGGAAAGGAAGTCCCCACGATCGGTAAGATTTGTATGGATATGTGTATGCTGGATATTAGCGGTATTGATGCTGCCGAAGGGGATGAGGTGATTGTGTTCAATGATCAGATCAGGGTGGAAGATCTTGCAAAACAGTTGGATACGATACCCTATGAGATACTGACAGGGATTTCCCAGCGGGTGAAACGAATTTATTATTATGAATAGAATAGTCAGAGCTTTATTTAATTACCTCGTAAGGGGCGCCCTGGTGATTCTGCCAATTGCCGCGGCTTTATTTTTTATTTACTGGGCAGTTTCTAAGCTGGATTCGGCACTTAATTTAAGTGATGTAATTTGGGTAGACCAGACTGGAAAACCTATCTATATTCCCGGATTAGGTATTCTTAGTGTTGTGGTGATTCTGATTGTAGTTGGAATCGTCGTAACAAACTTTGTAACTGATCCGATCAAAAAATGGTTCGGCTCCTGGTTCAAAAGGTTGCCAGTATTTAATGTAATCTATACCTCTTTCAAAGATCTTACTGAGGCTTTTGTAGGTGATGATAAGAAATTCAACGAGCCTGTAGTTGTTGAAGTTAATGAAACAGGATTGAAGAAAATTGGCTTTCTGACTCAAAAAGACCTTACTAAAATTGGTTACCCGGGTGAGGTTGCTGTATATTTCCCCTTATCTTATTCCTTCGCCGGACAGTTATGTATTGTGAATGCAGATCGTGTCAAACCGCTTAAAATGAGTGCCAGTGAGGCAATGAAGTTCATTGTATCAGGTGGGGTAAGCCATATTTCCTAAAGGTTAATGAGAGAATTAGGAAATGAGCAGATTAGCAAATGAGCAAATGAGCAAATTTCCTCTGGTCGGTGTTCTCACCGTACCAAGCACGATCATATCATTGGTCGGTGATAACACCAACCACAGGGAATTGCTTTTTTTAGTATTTGTGGTTTTATTATTTTGAAATGTACTGTTGTACATTTTTTATTTTTATTCCTGCTTTTCGCTCATACTACACAGGCCTTAACCCACCAGCCGGTATCCGCTCCAATCAGGTTTAAGCACTTCCGACAGTGCTATTAAAACCGGGTCTACCCATCAATTATCTATAGGGTTTAAAGACTGCTTAATTAAGTCTCTTTTAGTTATTATCTGGGTATTTCAAACACCGGAGCACCTTTTGCCTCTGTTTTTTTCTTAAATGTATATTGAATACCTACGTTAATGGCATAATCAGCGAAAGCTGCATCCCCCATACGATAGGTTCCCGTGGTTCTCTGATATTCCAGATCGGTATAACTCTGAGGACGTTCCCTTCTTACAGCGATAGGCAATCCAAGGCTGAGTGATAGATTATTCTTCATGTAAGAATATACCGGTTCGACCGAGAGGATATTTCCCGGGCGTCTGAAACCTGCACTTCCGCCAATAAAATCGTTCACAGGTACAGCCTCATACCGGCCACCCAGGGATATATTTGAAACAGGGCTAAGGGAAAAATTTGCGGCTAATCTTGATGAAAATTGATCAGGAACCGACATGATCGCTTCATTGGCAAGTGTTGGACTTAATTTTTCTCTGAATGTTCTGATATTGTTTACTTCTCTTGGGTTTATTAAGTAAAATGCTCCGGTAGAGAGGTAGATCTTTTCACTGAGTTTAACATACATCTGCGTTTCAAGAATTACTCCAAATCCACCGTCTCCTAACTGAATGGATTGATCGACAGGCCTAACCTCCGGTGTTCCGTTCACGCCAACATTATAAAAGATATCTGAGGAATTAAAATTCCCTGTAGGTAGTTTCAGGGATGATCCCAATTGGATATTCCATGATTTTGAACCAGGTTGAACGATCCATTGCTGAATACCAAACCTGATATCGCCCAATCCACGTGAAAAGGACATATGCCGTTCTGTTCTGCCATGTTCATAAAGGGATGATCTCGTATTGATTTGGGTTGGCACACCAAGAATTAAATTAGTTTTGGCCGATAACCAATAGTTTACATTGTATTCCCAGTTATGGGAGTGATTGATTACTTCTGTTCCGTTTGTAACCCTGTCAGGCTCTTCATGAGTCCCCCTGAAGTGTCTGAAAGACTTGAAATAGCGATAGTTTACGCCTGCCTGTAAATCACCTTTTGCAAAAGTGTTGTGAGTCATGTCGGCAGAACAAACCCCGAAATGTCTTACTGCGACACAACCCTGACCATAGCTTTGTTGAAAAACGAAAAGAAAAGTAAATACAAGTACAATTTTTTTCATGGAGATTAAATAAAAATTAAGAGAGCATTGTACCAAAGGCTATTGGATTCCTCCGTGGCCAATTTGTTTCAAAATTCAAATTTAATCTAAAAAATGAACATAGGGTAAAGATCAGGTATTTCTGCCTGTTCTTTACCTTATGTTGCTCTATATGAATTACTTGTCTTTACTAATTGCAATGCGGTATAAAGTCCAGCCCATGAAAAGGAAGAACATAAATCCTAAGATCTGATATCCTCCGGTTCCAAGCATTCCGCTCAGGTGCTCTTCCATGTTTAAACTTCCTACGGGACCACCGGTTGATTCAAATGCCATTAGGAAGGCATAAATAACGCCCATAAGGGCACCACCAGCAACCAGTCCGGTAGCAAACAGGTTTCCTTTACCCAGTTCCTCATCTTCTGATTTTTTACCATCCTTCTTTGTTCTCATCTCTACCAGACCTTTAATGGCTCCTCCGGCAAAGATGGGCAGGGTGGTGGAGAGCGGTAAATAAGCTCCTACCGCAAAAGAGAGAGATTTAACCCCGCATAATTCGATTGTGATCGCCAGAAAGACTCCAACCAGTACAAACTGCCAGTCGAGGTTAAATGAAAGTAGTCCTTTGATCAGGGTAGCCATAAGTGTTCCCTGTGGAGCCGGATAGGTTTCGGTTCCGATTGCGTGTGTTATTCCCTGCGCTGTCATTTCAGCAGTTGGTCTGTCCAGTACAGAAAGTGTCAGACCTATTACGACCGCAGAAACAATCGCACCAACAAACAAAGCCAATTGCTGATACCTTGGAGTTGCGCCAACAATATATCCCGTTTTAAGATCCTGTGATGTAGCTCCGGCGTTGGCTGCAGCAATACAGATCATGCTTCCTACGACCAATGCCATTGGCTCATATAAATGGCCGGTCCAGCCTATACTGATGAAAATCAGACAGGTTCCCATTAATGTTGCGATGGTCATTCCGGATACAGGATTGGAGGAGGTACCGATCAAGCCTACGATCCGGCTGGATACGGTCACAAAGAAAAATCCGAAAATGATTACCAAAACACCAATTAGTAGTTTGTTCAGGACAGAATCACCAGGTATTTGTGGTAATAAAGCCATCAGTAAAATAAGTCCAAGGCTTCCAAAAATGACGATTTTAAATGAAAGGTCATCATCTGTGCGTTTGATGGTTTGCTTTTCTGAACCCGATTTATTCATCGATGCCAGACTTGATTTGAAGGAAGAAACAATCGTAGGAATGGTTTTAAGCAGGGTAATAAATCCGCCGGCGGCTACTGCGCCTGCCCCGATCTGCTTGACATAGGCCTGGTAGATTGCTGTAGCAGTATTGGCAAAGACCATGTTTAAAGGATCCCAGCCACCCGGTCCTCCTGGACTGTATACATCTTTCAGGTAACCGAGTTTAACTAATTGATAAGCAATGGTTTCTGCCGGAACAAGTGTTGCCAGCAAAGGGATAAGCCCCAGCCAGGCAAGTACACCACCCGCTACCAGAACTCCGGCAATCTTTGGTCCGATAATATATCCTACACCCATATATTCGGGTGTGATCTCACCATTTACCGTTGCAGAAGGAAAGAATTTGTTCGTCTGGCTTGTTGCCCAGGTAGGAGCTTCTGCAATCAAATGAAATATCTTCTGAAGAATGGCATAGGCAAATGCAAAAGCAAGTCCGTAATAAGCTGTTTTAGCAAAGTCGCCTCCTTTTTCACCTGCAATCAATACCGATGCACAGGCCGTTCCTTCGGGATAAGGCAGGCTTTGATGTTCTTCAACTATCAGGGATCGCCTGAGTGGAATCATCATCAGCGTGCCCAGTATTCCACCTAAAGCAGCAAGGAAGAAAATTGGCCAGTAAGAGAAAAAGGATTCACTGTTACTTCCTGCAGATAGAAACAGAAATCCCGGCAGGGTAAATACAACACCTGCGGCAATTGACTCTCCGGCAGAGCCCGTTGTCTGGATGATGTTATTTTCAAGTATGGTTGTTTTGAAGAATTTTCGGCCAATAGAAATGGCCAGTACGGCGATTGGGATTGAAGCTGAGACGGTTAATCCGGCTTTTAAGGCAAGATAAACTGTTGCTGCTCCAAAGATTATCCCGAAAATAGCCCCCAGTAACACTGATTTTACTGTAAATTCAGCTACCTGACTACCAGCACTGATATAGGGCTTAAACTCTTTCTTTTCTGTAGTGTCCGACATAGTTTTTTAATTGGTTTTTAAATTAAAGATACTTCTTTTAGCGATATTTGAAATATGGAAGGCCGATTTGAATTTAAATTTTTCTCCTGCAGAATTTAAGATTAATGGTCAATTATGAATTATAGGAAATAAAATGAAAAAAGCCGTTTTTTTGGACCGTGATGGAGTTTTAAATAAAGAACTGGGGGATTATGTATGCAAATTCGAGGACTTTAAAGTGCTGGAGCATAATTTTCCGGCTTTGATAGAATTGCAATCGAGGGGTTATTTATTGATCGTTATTACTAATCAGGGGGGATTGGCAAAGGGCTGGTATTCGGAAGATACGCTGGGTTTGATGCATGATCATCTCAGAAAGACTTATGCTGATCAGGGGATTCATTTAACTGATGTTTATTACTGCAGGCATCATCCCGAATATAATGGGAAATGCCTCTGCCGAAAACCCGGTTCGCTAATGCTTGAAAAGGCTATTGCCCGTTTCGGCATCGATGCAGGCTCATCCTATTTTATCGGCGACCGTGAACGGGATGTGATTGCCGGTGAGGCTGCAGGAGTGAAGGGGATATTGATTGATAGTGATCAGCCTTTGACGGAGATTTTGAACTTAATTAATTGATAGTTGATAATTGACAGTTGACAATTGACAACTGTCAATGCCTAAATAGTGTTGACCGTTATTTTGGTTATTTATTCACTTATCTAGTTATTATCTTCAACTAAGTTGATTCAGTGCAGGAAGACTCTTTAAAGATACTATATTTTCAAAGTTGACCGGTGTTTTTCTTTGCAACCCTATATGCGGCTTTTCAAAGTTATATAGTTGTACACTCCGGTCAACTTCTTTTTGAAGATCCTCAAATGTCTTTATGCTCCTGTGAATAAGATAGTTGTTTTTAATTACACCATTTATGCGTTCTGCTTTACCATTTTCCCAGGCATATTCACACATACTATTTACCAGATTATATTTACCAGTTAATTGAAGAAAATCTTTTTCATAATATTGACCACCTCCATCTGAATGAATGATTAATCCAGTTAGATCAAGACCTTCTCTGAGTTTTAAAGCCATTCTTAAAGCAGGAAGTGTAGTCTGACTGGTTAATAATCTTCTGGATGTACTGTGACCTACTATTCTTCTGGAGTAAGCATCAATGATGAAGGTAATGTAATAGAACTTGCCCTGAACATCAAAATAGGTGATATCACTCTGCCAAACCTGATTGACGTGCCTGATCTCCAAGCCAGGGAGCAGATTATCAAAGCGGACCACACCAGAACTATCGGTTGTCCTGCGCCAGTTCCTGAACCGTTCAACCATTAATCCTTCATCTTTACAGAACCGCTCAAAAGCATCTCTGCCCATGTGCGCTACGCCCAGTTTATAATACATATCTCTGCAGCCCATGGTGGGATGATCCTGACGAATCTGATTGACAATGGGCAGTAAATTGGCTCTTTCCTGTTCTTTAAGACAGTCTCGGTTCAGTTGCTGATGAAAAGCCTGCTTGGTGATACCTATGCTAGTATACAGGCTTTTCATGCTGTAGGAGTATCTTTGGCGGTGTCTGAAGAAGTATCGGACTGTCTTGTAGAAAACTTTTTTTTAATATCAATCCCGTACATCTCCTCAGCGATATCAATCATCTTATCCTTGAAATCAATTAATATCTGCTTCTGACCAACGATCCGCTCCAATTCAGCTACTTTCTTTTTTAACTCCAAGAGTTCTCGGGTGTCACTTTGAGTCTCAATGATCAGACGCTCTTTTTTATCTTTCATAAGTCCGAATTGGTCAAGCCAGCGATAAACGCTTGTATTACTGACTTCATACTGCTTGCAAATATCGGAAACTCTAGACTTTCCAGTCTCTATTTCACGGACTTTCTGAAGCTTGAAGCTATCACTGAAGCTACGGGTGTAACGTTCTGATCTACTTAATTTGTGGGTTTCTCTAACTGCCATTTTTTATACATCTTTAGGTTTAATTCTTGGAATTAAACGGTCAATGTATTTCAGGCATTAACATCAGAAGGAGATTGATGCTCCGAATGGGAAACAGAAAGATGAGAGCCCAAAACCCATTGCTCAAGGCTCATTGCAGAAAAGGTATCAGGTATCAGGCATAAGGTATCAGGAAGGAGTTAGGCTGGGAGCAAAATCTTCCTTTCCAACAACTAACAACCAACAACCCGATAGCTATCGGGTAACAACTAAGAAAATCTATGACTCACAAATTGGTATCCGTGAACAAGGCATTAA
>CAZGCG010000104.1:0-10570 GCA_964524205.1 uncultured Sphingobacterium sp.
GGGTCCTCCTGTAATACTGACGAATCAGGAAGCCCCTTCTGAGTCACCTGGTTAGCAACAGCAGAACCCGTACTATTTTTACCTTTTTCTGCAGTGTGAATATTCATAATATCATTTACCTGCCGCGATCAAAATCTTTAGACAAATCAAACCCTGCAGTATTAATTTTATTAAGTCAGAAATGCAAACACAAATCTATATCCAGGTTTTCAGGTTTTACGATTATCTCTTTGAAAGGTTTAAATTATCCCAAAACAGTTATTCATTGACAAAAGGTCATTTAATAATCTCCTGACCAGCCTTGTATACTGCTGAAATCTTTCGCGTATTCTGAATATTCTCCAGTGGATTTGCATTCAGAATAAGCAGATCGGCAATCTTTCCCTTTTCTATGCTACCATAATCCTTATCAATTTGTAGAACCCTGGCAGCATTTAAAGTGGCAATACGAATCACATCCTGCGGACTCAAACCGGCTTCAACCAGCAATTCCAATTCCAGATGTTCGGCAAAACCCTGAGCCCGGATGGGAAAGGCTCCTGAGTCGGTACCCAGTGCTACCAGAACACCGGCATCGTGGAGTTTTTTCACATTCTGTAGAGCAACCTTAAATGCCGCAGCGCTACGAACTGCAACAGCTGAAGCCTTTTGTTCATTCTGGTAAGCAGTGGAGCTAATCATTTCATACACCCCTAGTTCGAGAGCAGCCTTAAAAAAGGGATCCTCCAGCCAGTTTGGTTTTGACATATAAGCATGTGCAAACTTGTCGAGTGCAAGTGTTGGGATATATGGGATCTTTCTGGCTTTCATCTGGGCGATCAAGGCATCGTCTACCAGACTATCCCGGATACTGTGTCCGAATACGTCTATTCCCGAGCTGATCAGCTGCCGGGCATCGGATAAATAATACACGTGTGCAGCAACCCTGCGCTGATACCGATGGGCCTCCTGAATAATCTTCTGATATATGGCAGGCTTCATTTTTGTCTGAGGAGTGCCATCAACCCAAATCTTCACCATCGATGGATTAATCCCATTTAGTTCTTTCATCATCCCAGGAACCTCATCCGCAGACAGCGGGCGGTATAAATTCCCCATAAAAGATTCCTTCCTGACGGATGAATCGGGAACATTAAAACCATAGCCACCTGAGAACAGACGGGCGCCAGGTAAAAGGCCTTTCATTAAAGAATCGCGGAATCCGTTTTCATATAATACAGGTCTGTCGGTACCCAGTGTTTGAACTGTACTTATACCATAATCCAGGTATTTCTTTAATTGTGCCAGTACATTCTCTCTGGTAAAAAATGTACCACTTTGAGCATTCCCGCTGATCACCCCGACATGAACATGAGCACTGATCATTGCCGGCATCACCGTCTTTCCCTGAAGATCAATCACCCTGGCTCTGGCACTTTTTAAATTCTTTCCAATGGCTGCGATGCGCTGACCTTCGATCAGGATGTCAGTATTTTCCTGCGGCATGCCATTTGTGCCGTCGATCAAACGCAGGTTTTTTAATAAAATCTTGCTTTGCTGAGCCTGAGTGGTAACTGAAAACAGGAGCAGAACTAAAAAACAAAAAGTGTGAAACAACCCGGCCCGGTATTTTAAGTGCCTGTTCATAGAAAAATAGATAAGGTGCAGAAATCTGCAAATTTTATTAAAATCAAGGACCTTTAAATATCAGGCCTCCTGCCAGAGCTGCTTCAACTTTTGGAGATCTCTTTTCATGTGAGCAAAAATAATCTGCTTATCTGTCGAAATACTACTTGCTCCATGCTCAGCTCCACCCATTGGATATTCATAATGGAGAGATATCGGAACCTGTATATTGTATTCCTTTAAAATCTTAAAATAGGATTTAAAATCAACCATTCCTTCTCCCAATGGTACATTCTCAACAACCCAGCTTCCATTTTTTTTCAGCCAGATACAATCCTTTATTGCCAGGATTTTAATATGAGGATGAATTAAATTGAGTCCGTTTTTCCACGACATTCCACCTTCCACAACAGCATGACGAATATCATACTGTACTCCCATATTTCGCTGATCTGAATTTTTAAGTATTTCCCATAGCTCCCATATTGAAGCTCCGGCCAGATTCCCTGAATGGTTTTGATAGCAACCGGTTATATTCAGTTTTCTGTTTAATTGACTGATCTCTGCCAGTGTCTTTTTGAATTGCACCATAGCCTCAGGAATACTTTTTCCTTCAGGATATTTGAGCCAGTTCATGCGATAGTATTTAACGCCAAGTCCTGAAGCAGTCTCCAGCAGCTTTTTGTCCGTAGGATCATTCGCATCCTGAACAGCCGTTGTGATCATTGTTGTAGTCAATCCGGCTTTTTGGATAGCTTCCATTGCCTTAGGCAAATCCATTTCCACACGTTCAGGCAAAACATGACCTTTTGGACGCACGGTAAGGTCTACCCCATTAAAACCTATTTCGGCTGCTGCATCAGCCATATCCTTATAATTTAGAAACTGCAGGTGTTTAGAAAACACGGAAACATTTAATGGATCAGCGACTTTTTTACTCTGTAGCATGTCTGCATAGAGATCGGTCGACATAAAAGGAAGCAGAGTACCGGCCATGACAGAACTCTTAATAAAATTTCTCCTCGACTTATTATTTTCAGAATTCATAAATTATAAAAATTAATGGTAAGGGATAGTTTCTGGATTTAAAGGAAAACTTAATTTACAATTTCCTAACGGATTTTATTCTAAATACGAAAAGAAAACTTTGTATTCCGGCAGTCCCATGGGGGATGTGAAATTAATACCATCCTATGATTGAATATACCTGATTTTTAATTATTCTTACATTTAGTATTATATTCCTGACCATGCGCTTATCCTTAATATTCTGCTCCCTTTTAGTGATAATAAATTCTGCATATTCTCAATCTCAAAAGCCCAATATCATTTATATTTTAGCAGATGACCTGGGAATTGGTGACGTTTCAGTTTATAATAAGGACTCTAAAATTCAAACAAGAAATATAGATGCACTGGCAGCAGAAGGCATGCGATTTACAGATGCACACAGTGGTTCTGCAGTTTGCACACCAACGCGCTATGGTATATTAACTGGCAGATATGCATGGCGAACCCGTCTGCAAAAAAGTGTCTTGTGGGGTTATGATACAGCACTAATTGCACGAGATAGATTTACTCTCGCTAATCTTTTTAAGAACAATGGCTATAATACAGCTTGCATCGGGAAATGGCATTTAGGTTTGGGTTGGCAAAAAGACAAAAACGATTCTGTTGATTTTACTTTGCCCCTCAGTTCCGGCCCAAATTCTGCGGGCTTCGATTACAGTTATATTATTAGTGCCTCGCTCGATATTCCACCCTATGTTTACATTGAAAATCAGCGCGTTACTGCCCGTAAAATTGAGATTGTTAAAGAAAATAAAGGCCCTGGATTCTGGAGGGAAGGAGCAATTGGTAAAGAACAAAAGCACAGTAAAGTACTGGACGATTTCACAAAGAAGGCAATCAATTACATAGAGAAACAGGCAGATAACAATAACAGGCCATTCTTTTTATACCTTCCTTTAACCTCTCCCCACACACCTATATTACCGACCAAAGAGTTTGAAGGTAAGTCAGGCATTAATGACTATGCAGATTTTGTACTCAAGACAGATGATTTATTGGGAAAAATAAAAGAAGTGTTAAAAGAAACCGGATTAGATAAAAATACAATCATTATTTTCACAAGTGATAATGGAGCTTCTCCGATGTCTGATTTTAAAACTCTTGAATCAAAAGGCCATTTTGCAAATGGTATTTTTAGGGGCGCCAAAGCGGATATTTATGAAGGCGGTCACCGTATCCCATTTATTGTTAAATGGCCAGGGAAAGTAGCTCCAAATTCTCTGTGTTCCCAGACCATTTCATTAACAGATTTCATGGCCACGGCAGCAAACATTGTCGGTTCCAAATTATCAGATAATCAGGCAGAAGACAGTTTCAGTCTCTTACCTGTTCTGCTAAATAAACCCAGCGAATACAAACGAGAATCGATCATACACCATTCAATTGATGGTAAGTTCGCGATCAGAAAAGGAGATTATAAACTAATTTTTGCCAAAGGATCAGGCGGATGGTCTGCTCCTACAGAATCAGCGGCAGCAAAATTAAATTTGCCTGGTATTCAATTGTATAATCTGAAAACGGATATTAAGGAACAGCATAATTTAGCCAGTTCATTACCAGATGTCGTTACAGAGTTAAGTGAATTACTAGAAAAGCAAATTGAGTCCGGAAGGAGTACAGAAGGCACAGGACAACAAAATGATGTTATTGTGAGGTATTAGTATGGGCATAAGGTATAATCAAATAGCACATTCAATATACCATGCTAGTCTGTTTTATCAAAAAAATTAAACCTGCTGTTCGACATTTTCCGCAGGGGATTTCGAATAACAGATAATGCGGGTTTCAAACCCGCTTTGAAACTTAAATAATCTCTGGATTATAGATTTCGACCAAATTCCTTTTCCCAGGCATTAATATTATTCATAGTAATTTGAGCGATTTCCTGTAAAGCCTCCCTGGTCAAAAAACCCTGATGAGGTGTTATGATCACGTTTTTATGTTTAATCAGCTTTTGAAGCAGGCTATCTTTTTCGGCATCATTAGTATGGTCTTCGAAAAATAGCCCCTTTTCAAATTCATAAACATCCAGTCCAAGATATCCGATCTTTCCCTCTTCAAGTTTAGCAAGAAGATCTTCAGATTTGATCAAAGCTCCACGTGAGGTATTGAGAAGCATGACTCTATCTTTCATTTGTGACATAGTTTCCTGATTGATCAGGTGTCGCGTACTTTCATTTAATGGTGCATGTAAGGATATAATATCAGATTGTTCCAGAAGAGCATTCAGGCTTACCCGCTCAATTGGAGCCATCTCAATTTCCTGATCTACATCAAATGCAATCACCCGGCAGCCTAATCCCTTAAAAATTTCTGCAGCCGCTTTTCCGATACTTCCCAAGCCAATGAGGCCAACTGTCTTACCATAAAAGTTGAAGCCGACATGCTTTTCAATCGTAAAATTATAAGTCTCTACTAGTTTAGAGGTATCAATTAATTTTCTGCTCAATGCCAATGCAAGCATAACAGCCTGTTCTGCAATAGCTTGCGGCGAATAGGAAGGAACATTCGCAACTTTAATCCCTCTCTTCTCTGCTGCCTTTAAGTCGATATGATCTGTCCCTGTTGAACGGGTGACGATATACTTAATACCCAGGTCGGCGAGAGCATTAATTACAGGCTCTGAAGCATCATCTGAAGTAAATATAATGACAGCGTCTGCACCTTTGGCCAGAGCAGCAGATTCAAGACTTAAAGGCTCTGACTTTAATATAATCTCATGCTTCATGCTGTTCGCATTTTCGAGATACTCTATTTCAAATGAGCTGACACTATAGGCAATTACATGCATTATTGATTGGGGATTTTTGAAAAGAATATAAGTTTAAAGAGAATCTTTGCTTAGAGAGTGAAGCAAAAAGATAAATTTGTTTCAAATATAAAATATCGGGCTGTAACAAGCTATTAAAAGGCGTTTTAATTTCAAAAATGCTTGAGTATCGATGGTAAATATTGGTAAGGGGGTACATCAGTTTTATTATGAAATCTCCGAATAGCATTGCTTAACCATTCCATGCCCGGCTAATTTGAAAGATCTTACACCTCCTTCGCCACCTTCGCAAACTTATTTCTGTACTCTATTGGTGTAAGGCCGGTAATCTTCCTGAAAATATCCCGGAATGCTTTGGTATCAGTATAACCCACATCATACATTACTTCCGTCACATTCTTTCTGGAAGCTTCAAAAAACTTCTTCGCGGCTTCAATTCTTACGCGTTGTATGTACTCGATTGGTGTATTATTGGTTGCATCCTTAAATCTTCTCTCAAAAGTCCTGCGACCTACATTTATAAAATTTGCTAAATCTTCGATGGTGATTCTGTCTTCATATTTCTTTTCTATATGATCCTGAACCTTTTGAATCTCTGCATCTCCATGATTTTTCTGTCCCCTGAAAATGGCAAACTGTGACTGACTGTCTCTCCCTATATCTAAAGCAAAATATTTGGAAATCATCACAGCAGTTTCCCTATCGGAATACTTCTCTACCAAATACAATATTAAATTCCACAAACTACTTGCGCCGCCACTACTATAAATATTATCGTGCTCAGTGATGATCGCCCCATCCTCAACTTCAACCTCGGGATATTTTTCTTTAAACTCACTGATGTAAGCCCAGTGGGTAGAGCATTTTCTCCCGTTTAGTAATCCTGTTTCTGCGAGCAGAAAAGCACCGATACATAAACTGGCCAGGCTGCTGCCGTTTAAATGGAGCTTTTTAAAATAAGGTATTGCTTCTGCGTTGGCCCGTATTCCTGCTTCAGTATCTCCAAAAGTGGGAGGTATAATGAGCAGATCTGTATTGCTAACATCCTTGAGTAAGCGATCTGTTTTTATTGTGTACTCGCCATTATTGGCAGGTACATATTCATTTAAGCCTACATATTCTACTTTGAATGCAGGCTTTTTACCAAATACAGCCAGAAACTCATTGGCCGTATTAAAACTTCTGAATGCCGGTGTAATAGCTTCTATTACACCATACTGCGGGACAAAAACTGATACTTGCATAACACTTTAAAAAATAAATATACAAAATGGCTTGTCGTAATCCACCTCCTATTTGTCGTTTTTACAACAGACCGGATTCTGATCACACCCGCATATTTGTAGTATATTATAATTAAAAAACAGATACCAATGACAGAACCAATTAAAATCACAGTAGAAGCAATTGTAAATGCTTCTGTCAAAACAGTGTGGCAATTATGGAATACTCCCGCCGATATTATGGAATGGAACACTGCCGACTCTAGCTGGCATACAACGAAAAGTGAAAACGATCTTAGAAAAGATGGTAAGTTCAAGCATAGAATGGAGGCTAAAGACGGCAGCTTCGGTTTTGATTTTGAAGGAACTTATGACAAGGTTGACTTGTACAATGAAATAGCTTATACAATGCCCGACGGCAGAAAGACCAGCACCCTCTTTGAAGAGAATGACGGTAAAACCACAATTAAAACAGTTTTTGATGCAGAAACCGAGAATGACCCTGAACTTCAGAGACAGGGTTGGCAGGCTATTTTAAATAATTTTGTCAAATACGTAGAATCAAAATAAGTTTTAAACAAAAATTAACAAGATGAAAAAGAATAAAATAATCTTTTGGGTAGCTACAGTTATCCTGATACTATGGGAAGGTGTAATGCCACTTGGTACGATTCTGTTTGCACCACAATATGTCAATGCAGGTACCAAGCCATTGGGATATCCTGATTATTTCGCGTATACGCTGATCATTTGCAAGGTACTGGGCGTTATAGCAATTTCATATTCCAAAACCCCCGAAAAATTAAAGGAATGGGCATATGCAGGACTGACATTTAATTTAATATTTGCCTTCATCAGTCATGCCTGTGTTGATCAAAACATTGGGTTTATGCTCATGCCGGTAGTGGTCCTGGGCGTTCTTGCAGTTTCTTATATTTATGCTAATAAAATCAGGAGGCATGGCTAACACAAACTATCAAACTATTGATGAGTACCATCAGGTATTTAGTGCTGAGACTTTAGAAAGAATGCAAACGATCAGGAAAATTATTAACGAAATAGTGCCTGATGCAAAAGAAATTATCAGTTATCAAATACCCTGTTTTAAATACAATGGTTATCTGATATTTTACAGCGCCTACCCGAATCACATTTCATTATCAAACCCCTTTACTGCCGATTTTTGGGAACACTTCAAGGTTGATTTGGAAGGCTACAAAACCAGTAAATCAGCTATCCAGCTTCCGGCAAACAAACCACTCCCGGTAAAGCTGATCAAAGAGATTGTGGCATTCAGGAAAAAGGAGAATGAAAAATAAGTATTGAGAGCAGGGTATCGGGTTTCAGGTATGAGGTATCAGGTATCAGGTGTCAGGTATCAGGTAAATAAAACAGAATGATTAATTACAATTTAAATTCAAAAAAATGGCAAACAATACGGTTTCATTACACAGGGTCATCAAGGCCAGCCCTGAGAAAGTATTTCGTGCTTTTTCAGACCCAATAGCACATTCAAGCTGGTTACCCCCTTATGGTTTTGTATGCAAGGTCCATGAAATGGATTTTAGGGTGGGTGGCAAGTTCAAGATGAGCTTTATCAATTTTAGTACCGGCAATGGCCATTCATTTGGCGGGGAGTATCTAGAAATAAAAACCAATGAGTTTATTAAGTACAGTGATAAGTTTGACGACCCTGCTTTACCCGGAGAAATAACAACAACCATTTGGCTGAATAAAGTCCTTTGTGGTACTGAACTTAAAATAGTTCAGGAAGGCATTCCTGATGTTATACCTGTTGAAATGTGTTATTTGGGTTGGCAGGAGTCATTAGAGAAAATGAAGAATCTGGTTGAACCTGAGATACCGGATGCCTGATTTATTTTTATGTTAACTCAAGACAGCACTAATTTAACAAGTGGAATTTTTATAACCTTTTCAGGAAATTGCAAAAAGGCACTCACCTTTTATCAAAGCTGCTTTGGTGGCAGGCTTAATTTTCAAACTTTTGACAAAAAATTACCCGGTTACCCTGAAATACCTGTCATAAGTGGTTCTCTGATTTCTCAAAGTATTGTTATTTACGGGTCAGATCTGGTCCACGATGAAGGAAGAAACATTGGTAATTACCTTTCCATTTTTCTGCGATGTAAGAATACGGAGGATAGAAGGGTACTTATTGAGAAATTAGAAACTGTGCACAAGGACCTGTCTGCGCAAAATTATGAAGAGCAAAAGCTAATTGAAGTCAGGGATGCTTTTGATGTGAGCTGGGTGTTGGGGCTATGAGTTATATTAAGGTACGTCTATCACTCAAATTTGATTTTATAAGAGGTGCTTCTTCCCCTTGCTCCATCAATAGACATTAAAACCCCAATAGATAAAAGCTCTTGTAAATCCCTGGTCGCCGTTGCTTTAGAAACCTTCATAAGTGAACCGTACTTTCTTGCATTCATTCCACCTTCAAAACCTTCCGGCCCCTCATCAAGCATCCTTCTGATCACTTTGAGCTGCCGCTCAGACAATTGACCCCTGAAACTGTCAAAAAATTTCACTTTTTTCAAGGTGAAATCGATCTGTTGTTCAGTATCGGTTTGTGCAGCAATTACCATATCGAGGAACCAGATGATCCATGCCGTGATCTCGTTAGAACGCTGGGCAGTCTTCAGGGCTTCATAATATGCAGCCTTGTTCGCCTCTATTGTTTTGGAAAGCGCGAGCAAGGCGGGACGGCCTATTCCCTGGGAGAGCGCCTTTTCGGAAATAGCTCTGCCTATCCTGCCATTACCATCTTCGAACGGGTGGATCGTTTCAAAATACAGGTGAGCGATGGCCGACCTTACAGGGGCCTGGATAATCTGTGCTTTACCTCCGGGCACCGTTTCATTGAACCAGGTGATAAATTTTCCCATTTCTTCCTGCACACGATCAGAAGGCGGGGCCTCGAAATGAACTTTTTCCTTTCCATAAGTACCTGAAACAACCTGCATGGGCTCAGGAGAAATTCTCCATTGGCCCACATTAATATTATTATCAGTACCTAATAGCATTTTATGCCATGAGAATAAGCTTTCCTGGTTCAGTGAGGCCGAAAATGTAGTCCGGACACTGACCATTAATTGTCCGATCCCTTTGGCCCTTTTATCCGGTACAAGGTCTGGATTTTTATTTAAGCCCAGGTTATTCCTGATCGAAGACATCACATCGTTCCGACTCAAATATTCACCTTCGATCTCCGAGGTCTTAATGGCTTCAGCAACCATATTATCAACAATGGCGGATAACTGAGCATCTTCCGGAAGCGCCTTTAAAACACCACTCACAGCCCCAATCTTCTCTGAAAAAAGATACAGTTTCTCTTCTATCTTTGCAAGGTCATAGCTGAAGTCAGGCCAGTTTTCTTGTTGCCAGTTGTAAGTCATGAGCCGATTACCGATTTTATTCGGCTCAAATATACAAAAAATGTGAGCCGATTATGAATATTATTCGGCTCATAGAGATACTAGCCATAATACACCAGCCAGGTTAATTTTGAATCAATAGAAGCCAAAATAGCTCATTAAATGTATTTTGGGCTCGTAATAAAGACTCAATTGTAATAAATAGTTTCTCTGAAAAAGTCTTTATAATCAAGTCTTCAGCAAACCCGATTAATATGAAAACAGCCTTTGAACCAATTGCAGATGCCAGTAGCCGGATCCTTATTTTAGGGACCATGCCAGGAGAGCGATCTCTGCAGCTCCGGCAGTATTACGGGCATGCCGGAAACCATTTTTGGAAGATCATGTTCAGCATTCTTGAACGTCCTTTCAGCACCGATTATCCGGAACGAATAAAATTGCTTGCAGACCATAGGATTGCATTATGGGACGTTCTTCAAAAATGTGAAGGCAAAGGCAGTTCA
>CAZGCG010000105.1:0-10535 GCA_964524205.1 uncultured Sphingobacterium sp.
ATGTTTCGACTGAATCATGTCATATATTCCCAGTAAAATGAAAGGCCCTGTCAAAAGAAAAAACCAAAGAACTTTTACATTAATAAGACTGAAAGAGACGATAATGATGGATGTAATTATTGCTGTAAAGACAAATATCTTTCTCATAAAATTCAGTTTTAGGGGTTATATCTAAATTATTGGTTAAATAGTAGCTTAATTTAACAGACCTGCGAGGCTGTCTGCTTAATTTAGTATTTTTACGGATGCTTACCAAAATATATCCTGACAACCCAAATGAAAAAGCCATCGAACAAGTGGTGGATATACTAAGAAAAGGAGGAATAATAATTTATCCAACTGATACCGTGTACGGGATGGGCTGTGATATAAGCAATTCAAAAGCCATTGAAAAAATTTGTAAAATCCGTGGCATTAAACCCGAAAAGGCAAATTTTTCATTCATCTGCTATGATTTAAGCCATATTTCAGATTTTACCAGACAAATTGATAACGAAACCTACAGGGTAATTAAAAAAGCACTCCCCGGACCATTCACTTTTATTTTTAATGCGAACAAAAATGTTCCAAAACTATTGAGTTCAAACAAAAAGACTGTTGGTATCAGAGTCCCTGACAATACTATAGCAAGGTCTATTGTAAAAATGCTTGGTAATCCAATTATCTCTACTTCAATACATGATGATGATGAGATCATAGAATATTCAACAGACCCGGAACTGATCCATGAAAAATATGAAGATATTGTTGATCTGGTGATTGATGGAGGATATGGTGATAATGAACCTTCTACGATTGTAGATTGCAGTGAAGGTGAATTTGAAATTATAAGACAGGGAAAAGGGGATTTGGATCAATTTTTGTAATAAAATCGCTAAAATTTTCATATCAATAAAATGGCCTGGAATATATCCTGTTGGCCTTTTCTTACCTTATTTAGACATAGACCCTGAAAATTTTTAGTATTTTCGCCTGCATGGCTCAAGCAATAAACTTAAAACCATTTCGCGACTTTTTCCGTTCTGAACAAATAGGTGGTATCATACTTATTTTCTCTGTTTTCGTTTCATTATCAATTGCCAACTCCCCGCTTGGTGAAGATTTTGCAAACCTTCTTTCAGCAAAATTTGGATATAATAGTTCCAATCTGGACTTAGAATACTCCTTAGCTCAATGGATAAATGATGGCCTTATGGCTATATTCTTTTTACTTATTGGTCTGGAAATTAAACGTGAGATTATTGAAGGTGAATTATCTTCTCCACGCAAGGCTGCAATGCCCATTTTTGCAGCATTAGGCGGAATGTTTCTGCCTGCCGGAATCTATTTTATATTCAATTCAAACCTTGAAACTATTTCAGGCTGGGGTATCCCCATGGCAACCGATATCGCATTTGCGCTTGGAGTTTTATCACTGCTGGGTAAACGGGTGCCTGCTTCCTTAAAAGTATTTCTGGCTGCATTAGCTATAGTCGATGACCTTGGAGCTATCCTGGTTATTGCGATATTCTATACCAACGAATTGCATTGGGAGCAATTATTGTATTCTGCAGGTATTTTAGCCTTATTAATAAGCATGAATTATCTGGGAGTAAAAAGATTGTTCTTCTATATTATTCCCGGACTGTTTCTTTGGTACTTTATACATCATTCAGGTATTCATGCAACGATTGCCGGAGTTTTGCTTGCATTGACTATTCCTTCAAATCCAATAAAAAGAACTTCACCGCTTGAACATTTAGAACACATGATCGTCAGGCCTGTAAATTTCCTGATCATGCCAATCTTTGCTCTTGCAAATACCAATATCCGATTCGAAAGTAAAATGCTGGATGGCCTTACCAGTCCGCTGGGCTTAGGCATTATCTTTGGTTTAGCCCTGGGTAAGCCGCTTGGTGTAACCTTCTTTTCCTGGATTGCAGTCAAATCAGGTATCGCCTCATTACCTTCAAGAGCAAATTGGAAGCATATTTTCGGTTTAGGACTTCTTGGCGGTATTGGATTTACAATGTCCATTTTTATTGCCCTGCTTTCCTTCAGTGATCCTGATTTTAATATTGAAGCCAAGTTTTCAATACTGGTGGCTTCTGTATTGGCCGGTGTATCCGGATATGTTTTCCTGAATGCACTAAACAAAAAGAGGAAAAAACGAATCAGAAAAGCAAGATTATCATCTAAACAATCAATTGCTTAACCCCCAAAAAAAAATAACATTCGAATGCAGTTTTGAGAACAATATTATTGACCGGCTATGTATTGTTCCATGTTCTCAATAATGAATTTTTGTTCTTCAATGACATGCTTTACCACATCTCCGATTGAAATAATCCCAATTAACTTATCGTTTGAAACAACAGGCAAGTGTCGTATGAATTTTGTTGTCATTAACTGCATACAATGATCGATGGAGTTCTCGGGTGCAACAAAAATTACATTTTCAGACATTATCTCTCTGATTTTGGTCTGTTTGGATGCCTTACCTTTTAAAATAACTTTTCGTGCATAATCTTTCTCTGAAAATATACCAACCAGTTTATCGGCTTCGGTTACCAGAAGAGCACTTACGTTTTTCTCAACCATAATTTCAAGTGCCCTGAATACACTTATCTCCGGAGAAATGGAAAAAATTAAATTCCCTTTCCTTTCTAAAATTTTGCTTACTGCTCCCATAAAAATTGTTTTTTGAATGAAAAATCCTGTAAAAAGGTGATATTCTAAATGCAATTTAATCGCTCTCTTATTTAGCTCCTGAGATTATTTAAGATGTCGGATCGGGCGATTTTGTAAATCTTGAAAAGTATTCGGCTTGGGCTAGAATAAAAATAGCATATTTTCTCTACAAACAAAATTTTAACAATCAGAAATTTTTTAATTATTAAATATAATGTATATTGCAAAATGACTAAAAATTGACAGATCCTTTTTTTTAAAGATTCGGTAAGCCCATTACAATAAGCAGGAGACCACTAAGATTCAATTTACTATACTGTTCGTATTAAATTTTTCTGTATGTCGGAATGTATTAAAATTAAGAATGGCTTAAATATCCAGCTTACCGGAGAAGCCAATAAACTGTTGTCAGACCTCCCTTTACCTGAAGTATTTTCAATAAAACCAAACGACTTTCCTGGAATAAGCCCCAAATTATTGGTTCAAGCCGGTGATGAAGTTTTAGCAGGAAGTGTCCTCTTTTTTGACAAAAACAACGAATCCATCAAATTTAGTTCGCCTGTTAGTGGGGAAATCATCGAAGTAATACGGGCTGAAAAGCGTAAACTACTGGAAATTAAAATCCTTGCCGACAAAAAAATCAGATATCTGGATCTGAATAAGTCAAATCCTGATGAACTAAGCAGGGATGGCATTATTGAAGCATTATTAAATAGCGGACTATGGCCATTGATACGTCAGCGCCCCTTTGGAATTATTGCCAACCCAAAGGAAATACCAAAATCGATCTTTATATCCACGTTTGACACCAATCCACTTGCACCTGATATTGATTTCATCATGCAGGGAGAAAATCAGGAAACCTTTCAAACAGGCTTGAATGAAATCATTAAATTGACAAATGGGAATACACATTTGAATATTAATGGATCCAAAGAAGCGGCATCTATTTTCAGAAATTCCAAAGGAGTTATCATCAATAAATTTTCAGGCCCACACCCCGCCGGAAACGTTGGTGTTCAGATACATCATATTGACCCGGTCAATAAAGGCGAAGTGGTATGGTATGTAAATCCACAGGATGTTTTGATCATTGGAAAATTATTTACAGAAGGCAGGTACGACGCCTCAAGAATCATTGCCCTGACCGGCTCCCAGGTTTCAAGTCCCAAATACTATAAAACTCTCATCGGAAGTTCAGTAAAAAGCATCATTGGTAATGGTGGTCTAAAAGCAGGCGAAAACAGGATCATCAGTGGAAATGTCTTGTCCGGAAGCCAAATTCAGGAAGATGGATTCTTAGGTTATTATGATACACAGATTACAGTTATCCCTGAAGGACATGAGTCTGAATTTATGGGATGGTTAGCCCCGGGACTTGAGAAGTTCAGTATGTCGCGCACCTTTTTTTCATGGCTAAATTCAAAAAAGAAATACAGTTTAAATACCAACCTGCATGGTGAAGAACGTCCATTTGTAGTAACTGGTCAGTATGAAAAGGTTTTCCCAATGGATATTTATCCGGTTCAGCTTTTAAAATCAATATTGATAGAAGATATCGAAATGATGGAGCAACTTGGTATATATGAAGTTGTAGAAGAAGATTTTGCTCTTTGTGAATTTGTCTGCACCTCGAAAATTAAATCTCAGGAAATAATCAAACGTGGAATTGAAATCATACAAAAGGAATTGAACTAAAAAATCTTAAAATCAATAAAAAGAAACTCTTATAGAAAATAACTGATCAAAATTATACACTCCGAAGCTTAATTATACGATACCTAATAGTACATAAGAAATAAGTTTGAATCCGATAATCAAGGCAAGAGGCCAAAGATTATCCTAAAACATTTTAACTTGATGCTACTTAGAAAATTATTGGATAAGCTGAAGCCCGATTTCGAAAAAGGCGGAAAACTTGAAAAATTCTACCCGGCTTTTAACGCTTTTGAGACCTTTCTTTTTGTCCCGGATCATACAACAGCTTCAAAAGGAGCCCATGTTCGGGATGCAATTGATCTGAAAAGGACCATGGTGCTTGTAATTCTTTCATTAATTCCCTGCCTCCTGTTTGGCATGTGGAATGTAGGATATCAACACCACCTCGCCTTTGGAATTTCTGATTCCACAATACCAGATAATTTCATATTTGGAGCGATAAAAGTACTTCCCATAGTAATTGTATCGTATATCTCAGGTTTAACGGTCGAGTTTATTTTTGCAATTATCCGAAAGCATACCATTAACGAAGGCTTTTTAGTTTCCGGAATGCTTATCCCTCTGGTAATGCCTGTTGATGTACCCTTATGGATGGTTGCTGTGTCTACAGTTTTTGCAGTAATTATCGGCAAAGAAGTCTTTGGTGGTACCGGAATGAATATCCTAAATCCTGCATTAACGGCAAGAGCATTCTTATTTTTTGCATATCCTACCAAAATTTCGGGCAATGAAGTCTGGATCAATACCAGCTCAGAGGATGGGAAAAAGGTAGTGGATGCTTATAGTGGCGCTACTCCATTGGGGGATGCTGCTGCCGGATTAGCTGATAAAATCCCCGGGATTTGGGAATCTTTTATTGGTATCATCCCCGGCTCTATTGGTGAAACATCTGCTCTGGCATGCCTGATAGGTGCTGCCATTCTATTATACACAGGAATAGGGAGCTGGAGAATCATGTTATCTGTATTTGCAGGTGGCTATATTATGGCTCTGATTTTCAATCTGTTTGGACTTAATACCCTTATGCAGATAAGTCCGGTACATCATTTGGTTCTTGGTGGCTTTGCATTCGGGGCGATTTTTATGGCGACCGATCCGGTTAGCGGCGCTCAAACCAATACAGGTAAATACATTTATGGATTCCTGATCGGATTATTTGCTATCCTGTTCAGGGTATTTAACCCTGCATATCCTGAAGGGATGATGTTATCCATTTTGTTTATGAATGTAATGGCACCACTCATTGATCATTATGTGGTAGCTGCCAATATTAAAAGAAGGTTAAAAAGATCCAATTTCAAACAAAATGCACAAGGACAGCAATAAAGCCACTTTTCTGTTTTCATCAGGTATGGTGATAGTCATTGCTATCATGTTATCAGTTGCAGCAATAGCACTGGGCCCCTATCAGGCAAGAAATACCCGGATTGAAAAAATGGAAAACATACTCAGCAGCGTTGGAATAAATGGCAGTTCTGAGGAAGCAGAACAAAACTTTTCAAAATATATCACCAGCCAGGTTGTTTTGGATAGCAAAGGTGAAGTAGTAAAAGGAGGCACTCCTGCATTTGATATTGATCTGAAAAAAGAACTGGATAAAGCAAAAACCGGAAATCAGGACAAGGAACTATTCCCATTGTTTGTATGTCAGAAAGAAAATAAAACCTTCTATATCATTCCGGTCAGAGGCAAGGGTTTATGGGGACCGATTTGGGGATTTATCGCTTTGGAGGAAGATATGAATACGGTTTATGGAGTAAGCTTTGGCCACAAAAGCGAAACCCCGGGTCTCGGAGCTGAAATT
The DNA here is from genome assembly GCA_964524205.1 of uncultured Sphingobacterium sp. Taxonomy (GTDB): domain Bacteria; phylum Bacteroidota; class Bacteroidia; order Sphingobacteriales; family Sphingobacteriaceae; genus Daejeonella. The sequence continues at coordinate 6,194 of CAZGCG010000105.1, forward strand.
GAGACCTCCAAATTCCAGGAGAAATTCAAAGGCAAAAAAATTCTGGATGATCAAGGCAAATTTGTATCAGTTAAAGTGGTTAAAGGAAGTTCAGCATCAACAAACCCACATGGTGTTGATGCGGTTTCAGGCGCCACAATAACCAGTGATGGGGTATCCGAAATGCTGCAAAGAACCCTGAGTAATTATATTGCTTATTTCAAGAAGATAAGTACTCAGCAATAGAATTATAAAAAAAGAGCTATGAGCAATGAAATAAGTACAGCTCCTGAAAAGGAAAAAGGCAAAAAAGAACCTTTATTTTCTCCTAAAAATAAAAGGCTTCTATATGACCCACTGAATGACAGCAATCCAATAACCGTTCAGGTATTAGGAATTTGCTCTGCCCTGGCAGTTACTGTTAAAATGCAGCCCTCCATTGTAATGGCCCTTGCTGTAATGGTTGTCACTGCATTTTCAAATCTCATCATTTCAATCATTAGAAATATTATTCCTAACAGAATCCGGATCATAGTTCAGTTAACTGTGGTTGCGGCTATGGTAATTCTGGTCGATCAGTTTTTAAAAGCCTTTGTTTACGATGTCAGTAAACAACTTTCAGTATTTGTCGGGCTAATCATCACCAATTGCATAGTTATGGGCAGACTTGAAGCCTTTGCCATGGCCAATAAACCCTGGCCATCCTTTATAGATGGTATTGGCAATGGTCTTGGTTATGGAGTAATTCTGGTAATCGTATCAACGATCAGGGAATTGCTTGGCTCCGGAGAACTTATGGGATTTAGAATAATTCCCGAATCCGTTTATGAAATGGGTTATTTTAACAACGGCTTGATCATCATGCCTCCTATGGCCTTGATTATTGTTGGAATTATTATCTGGGTTCAGCGAAGCAGAAATAGAAAATTAATTGAGGCTAAATAAAGATCTCATGGAACATGTAAACCTGTTTATTAAAGCTGTTTTTATAGAGAATATGATCTTTGCCTATTTCCTGGGCATGTGCTCCTATCTTGCAATTTCAAAAACGGTAAAAAGCGCTATAGGCCTTGGAATGGCAGTTATCTTCGTTTTAACTGTTTCAGTTCCAATTTGTTATTTATTGGAAAAATATATTCTTAAAGCCGGTGCTTTAGCATGGCTATCATCCGACTTTGCGAGTGTTGACTTAAGTTTCCTGAGTTTTATAATGTTCATTGCCACAATTGCTTCAATTGTTCAGCTGGTTGAGATGGTGGTCGAAAAGTTTGCACCGGCATTGTATGCCACTCTTGGCATTTTTCTGCCACTGATTGCAGTAAACTGCTCCATTCTAGGAGGTGCTTTATTCATGCAGGAAAGAGAATATGCGACTTTAGGTGAAGCTACAGTCTTCGCTTTGGGATCGGGAGTCGGCTGGTTCCTTGCAATTGTAGCCTTATCGGCGATCCGCGAAAAAATTCGCTATTCAAATATTCCTGATCCTTTGAGAGGTTTGGGAATAACCTTCATCATAACGGGTCTGATGGCTATTGCATTTATGAGTTTTATGGGAATTAAATTGTAATTAAGATGAACCTGATGATTATAAGCCCCGAAACCACAACGATCATTTCGAGTATCGTTATCTTTTTACTATTCAATTTATTACTGGTTTATATAATCCTGCTTGCAAAAGCAAAGCTGATGCCCTCAGGACTCGTCAAAATCACTATAAACGGAGAAGAAGATATTGAAACAGAGGCCGGTTCCAGTTTACTTACCACCTTGTCCAACAAGAAAATTTTCCTGCCTTCAGCCTGCGGAGGTGGTGGTACCTGTGCCATGTGCAGATGTCAGGTATTATCGGGCGGTGGAACCATTTTAAGTACTGAAACACCCTATTTCACACGTAAACAGCAGCAGGAGAACTGGCGATTAGGCTGTCAGGTAAAAGTGAAACAGGATATGGAGATTAAAATCCCCGAGGAGATTTTCGGCATCAAGAAATGGGAATGCGAAGTAGTATCAAATGACAATGTTGCTACCTATATTAAGGAATTAGTGGTCAAGCTACCCGAAGGTGAATTTCTAAACTTCCAGTCTGGTTGCTATATTCAAATAGATGTACCTGCTTGTGAGATTGATTTCAAAAGTGATCTCTATAAAATTGACGAGCGCTTTCAGGATGATTACGATAAATTCAAAATATGGGATCTGCAGATGAAAAATCCTGAACCTGTATTCCGGGCGTATTCAATGGCTAATCATCCCGCTGAGGGAAACATTATCATGTTAAATATCAGGCTCGCCACTCCTCCTTTCGACAGGCAGGCTGGAAAGTTCATGGATCTAAACCCGGGAATATGCTCATCATTTGTGTTTTCACGTAAACCTGGTGATAAAATAACCATTGCCGGTCCTTTTGGAGATTTCCATATTAAGCCGACAAAAAAAGAGATGATCTACATCGGCGGAGGCGCAGGTATGGCACCACTTCGCTCACACCTGTTTCACCTTTTCCATACAATGAAAGAAAGGGACAGGAAAGTAAGTTTCTGGTATGGTGGCAGATCGTCCAGAGAGATTTTTTATACCGAACATTTCAGAGCAATAGAAAAGGAATTTCCAAACTTTCAGTATAATATTGCACTTTCAGAACCATTGCCAGAAGACAATTGGACTGGATATACCGGATTTATACACAATGTACTATTCGAAAACTATCTCAAAAATCACCCTGAACCCGAGGACCTCGAATATTATATCTGCGGACCGCCGATGATGAATGCTGCAGTATTTAAAATGCTGGACGATCTGGGTGTACCCCCTGAAAATATTGCCTTTGATGATTTTGGAGGTTAAGATTGATGATAAAATTTCTCTTACCTTTCCTTATTGGCTTATTACTTATTTCCGCTTGTCAATCAAAAGAAAACAAGCTAATAACAATTGAGGGAGAGGCTCAGGGAACTACCTGGCATATTTCTTACATATCCGAAGACGGGCTAAATCATAAACAGGCAATTGATTCCATTTTAAAGGATATAGACCTTTCACTTTCTACCTATGTTCCTGTTTCAATCATTTCCAGAATAAATAATAATGAACCGGACATTCGGGTCGATCCCTACTTTATTGATGTGTTCAATAAATCAATGGAAGTATCTCAAAGGACCGGAGGACTTTTTGATGTTACTGTAGGCCCTCTCGTGAATGCCTGGGGATTTGGTTTTAGTAAAAAAGCAAATATAGATAGTACCCGGATTGATAGTATCCTTCAATTTATTGATTATAAAATGCTGAAGCTTGAAGGGAATACACTCATAAAAGAAAAGAAAGAGATACAAATTGATTTCAATGCAATTGCACAGGGCTATTCGGTAGATGTATTAGCTTTATTCCTGGAAAAGAAAGGTGTCAAAAAATACCTGGTAGAGCTGGGTGGCGAACTTATCGCGAAGGGCAAAAAAAATGCTGAAAACTGGAAAGCGGGAATTGAACAGCCGCTACAAAATACCTCATCCGAACGAAAACTGGAAGCAATTATTGAACTGGATAACAGGGCATTATGCACCTCCGGAAATTACAGAAAGTTTTATGAAGAAAATGGGAAAAGATATGCTCATATTCTTGATCCTCGCACCGGATTTCCCGCAAGGCAGAATATTTTGAGCGCAAGCGTATTAGCTGATGATGCAATGACTGCCGATGCCTATGCAACTGCCTTTATGGTGATGGGTTTAGAAAGTTCGAAACAGTTCCTGGAAGAAAACAAAGACCTGAATCTGGAAGTCTTTTTTATTTACGATGAGAATAATACCTGGAAAACTTATACCTCCGAAAGTCTTAAAAACAGGATAGAACAGGTTAATTAGGATTTACACTTTTCTTCCCTGCTTGCACCACAAATACTGCAAGAGCCATCCTCGGTTTGTAATAAGGGATTATTACTGCTGCAGGTACCAGAGAATTTACCATTTTTCTTCAAAAGTATTTTGATTGCTATGCCTGCAATTGCAAAAGCTAAAAGAACAATGGATAGCAAAACGACCTTCATATTTAAATTTATGAATATTTATTCAGCATACCCAATAAGGATAAATCCAATTTATCTGGCGACAAATCCCACAAAACATATTTTCCTTAATGGAAGCTTAAAAATTTAACAGATAATGCTGAAGCATAAAGATACCAGCACCAGCCAGATAACCGATCAAAGCCAGCCAGGAAACATTCTTAAAGTACCAAAGGAAATCTATTTTTTCCATACCCATTGCTGCCACACCAGCAGCAGAACCAATGATCAGACAGCTGCCTCCTACTCCTGCACAATAAGCCAGGAATGACCAGAAATAATGATTGGTTGGATAAGTCGCCATAT
>CAZGCG010000106.1:0-10496 GCA_964524205.1 uncultured Sphingobacterium sp.
CATTCTGCTGGTTTTTACATCGATCAAAACACTCCATCTGCTTTCTGCATTTTTCGAAATCTCTTATTTTTTTATATTAATTAAAACGCTATGCCTTATTTATTTACCTCCGAATCAGTATCAGAAGGTCACCCGGATAAAGTGGCTGATCAGATATCAGATGCATTAATCGATAACTTCTTAGCCTGGGATCCTGATTCAAAAGTTGCCTGTGAAACCTTAGTTACAACAGGACTAGTTGTATTAGCCGGTGAAGTTAAGTCACAAACTTACCTTGATGTGCAAAGAATTGCCCGTGAAGTAGTTCGTAAAATTGGCTACACCAAATCTGAATATATGTTCGAGGCTGATTCTTGTGGTGTTATCTCTGCAATTCATGAGCAATCTGCTGATATCAATCAGGGAGTAGACAGAGTTAAAAAACAAGATCAGGGTGCAGGCGACCAGGGAATGATGTTTGGATATGCTACAGGCGAAACTGATAACTATATGCCATTGGCATTAGATCTGGCACACAAGATATTAACAGAGCTTGCTGCACTTCGCAGAGAGAATTCTGCAATTAAATATCTTCGCCCGGATGCGAAATCACAGGTAACTATTGAATATAGTGATGATCACAGACCAATTCGTATCGATGCGATCGTGGTATCTACACAGCATGATGACTTCGATACCGAAGTAAACATGCAGAAAAAGATTCAGGAGGATATCATCTCTATCTTAATTCCTAGAATAAAAGCACAACTTAAACCAGAGCTTCAGGTGCTTTTCACTGATGCGATCAAATATCACATTAATCCTACTGGAAAGTTTGTAATAGGCGGTCCACATGGAGACACAGGATTAACAGGTCGTAAGATCATTGTTGATACCTATGGTGGTAAAGGCGCACATGGTGGTGGTGCATTCTCAGGAAAAGATCCTTCAAAAGTGGATCGTTCAGCAGCCTATGCAACCCGTCATATTGCGAAAAACCTGGTTGCCGCAGGAGTTTGCAGTGAAATTCTGGTACAGGTATCTTATGCAATTGGTGTTAAAGATCCAATGGGAATTTTTGTTGATACTTACGGAACTGCCAAAGTTGGACTTAACGATGGTGAGATTGCACAAAAGATCTCAGCTATTTTTGATATGACTCCATACGGAATCGAAACCCGCTTAAAGCTTCGTAATCCAATTTATTCTGAAACCGCAGCTTACGGCCATATGGGACGTCAAAGTGAAGTGGTAACTAAAACGTTCTTAGGAAATAACGGAGATAGTAAAACTGTAGAAGTTGAGCTGTTTACCTGGGAAAAACTGGATTATATTGATCAGGTTAAAAAAGCCTTCAACCTGGCTTAATACCCAATAATTACACTTTAAAGCCTTCTCTCTTTACAGAAAGAAGGCTTTTTTGTTTAATATTGTACTGATGAAAGATCAGAACTTAAACCCCTGGAAAACCCTTTCAAGTGAAAAGATCTATGAAAATCCATGGATTAGTCTTACTGAACATCAGGTAATTAACCCGGGTGGCGGGAATGGAATTTACGGTGAAGTCCATTTTAAAAACCTCGCAATTGGTATTATCCCTCTGGATGAGGAAAATAATACCTGGCTTGTTGGACAGTATCGCTTTCCCCTGAAGCAATACAGTTGGGAAATCCCGGAAGGAGGTGGTTTACTGAATAATGATCCGCTTTTAAGTGCCAAAAGGGAGCTTTTGGAAGAGACAGGAATTGAAGCAGAAGATTGGATTGAGGTTCAAAAAATTCATCTGTCGAATTCCGTGAGTGATGAGCTGGGTATCATCTATCTCGCAAGGCAACTCAGCTTTGGCGAATCAAGTCCGGAAGAAAGCGAAGACCTGATCATTCGTAAATTACCTTTTGAAACCGCATATCAAATGGTTTTAAATGGAGAAATAACAGATTCACTAAGTGTAGCAGCAATTTTAAAGTTGAAAATCATGTTTTTAAGTAATGAGCTGGTTTAATTGATGGTTTCCCATCTGTTTAATATAATTATATGAATAAATTTTTAGGCTATATCTTTTCACCGATCCACTATTTGTTTTTTGGATTTTTTGTCTGTCTCTTTCATCCGATACAATGGTTATGCTATAATTGGGGGGGACAAGAAGCACACAAAAAATCAGTCGACCTGCTGAATTTCTTCCTGGTAAGTACCTATTATCTGTTGGGAAGTTCAATAAGTTTCAAAAATCCGTACAAATTACCCGAGCTCCGTCCGATTATTTTTATATCCAATCACCAAAGTTTGTATGATATTCCACCTCTTATCTGGTTTCTAAGGAAGTATCATGCTAAGTTTATATCAAAAATTGAATTAACAAAGGGAATACCAAGTGTTTCATTCAATCTGAAATATGGTGGTGGCGCTAATATTGACAGAAAAGACAGTAAACAGGCGGTTGTAGAAATTCTAAAGCTGGCCGAAAGAATGAAAGCCAACAATTGGTCGACAGTTATTTTCCCCGAAGGAACACGATCAAAAGATGGTAAATTAAAACCATTTGCCATAGGTGGTGTGGCTACAATTTTAAAAAAGGCTCCCAATGCACTTATCGTACCTATTGTAATCCGGAACTCCTGGAAACTTGTGCAATACGGTTCATTCCCATTAAGTTTTGGCGAAAGAATGAGTTGGGAGGTCCTGGAACCTCTGGAGCCTGAAGGCAGATCGATGGAAGAAATTATGAACTATGCAGAAGAGTGTATAAAAAAGGCACTCTGATATTAAACAAATCGGGTCTATCCGATATTCTTATCTTCAATCTGTTTAAAAAAATAATCTCTGTAGGTATCACCGATAGGAATAGTCTTATCCCCGATCTGAATTCGGCTTCGTTCGATACTTTCAATCTTACCTAAAGAAATGATATAGGACTTATGAACCCTGATAAAGGATTTAGGCGGCAGCGACTCCTCCATTTTCTTCATATTCTGCAGGGTTATAATCCTTTCTGTTCCTGTAAAAATGGATATATAATCTTTCAGACCCTCAATGTAAAGTATATCATCAAGGTATATTTTTTGGATCTTATGTTCGGTTTTTACAAAAATAAAGTCATGATTGTTTTGTTGAACAGCTGGTGATTCGGGAACAGTTGAATGATTATTGCCCTTATTCTGAAGAACCTTTTGAGCTGCTTTGTAGAAACGATCGAAGGCAATTGGTTTAAGAAGGTAATCCACTACATCCAGCTCATATCCATCTAATGCATACTGCGAGTAGGCAGTGGTGAGTATAACATCGCATTTGCCATTTATTATTTTCAAGAACTGAATTCCTGTCAGCTCGGGCATCTGAACATCTAAAAAAACAAGATCAACGGCACCGCTCTGAACCAAAGATAAGCCTTCAATAGCGCTGGTGGTGGTTTTTACTAAAGTTAAAAATGGAACTTTTTTGATATAATCCTCAAGAATATCCAAAGCCAGAGGCTCATCATCAACTACCAGACAACGTATCATTCTATAAATTTAGATATAATTCGCAATTATAAATATCATTCTTATCCTGAATATGCAGTTCATAATTGTCTTTGTACAATAAATCCAGCCTCCTGCGAACATTTTGCAAACCTATTCCTCCGGTTTCATCCTTATTCTGATTGCTCTTTTTGTTAATTGTCCTGAAAAATATTTTACCTGGTTCTATATTCAAAAGTATACTTATTGGCACTTCCTTATCAGTAGCTATTCCGTGTTTAAAAGCATTTTCAACAAAGGAAATTAGTACCAGAGGTGTAATCTTTTGCGCCTCTACCTCACCTGTTATATCAAATTTGATGTAGCTATTATCTTTAAATCTTAATTTTTGAAGTTCAATATAATTTTCCAGATAGCGAATCTCATCTGCAAGAGCTACTTTATCTTCATTACTTTCATAGAGCATATACCTCATGATTTCCGAAAGTTTCAATATAGCCTCAGGAGTCTTCTCTGATTTCTGATATGCCAGTGAATAGATATTATTTAATGAATTAAACAAAAAGTGGGGATTGATCTGAGATTTTAGAAATGCAAGCTCAGAAATCAGCTTTTCATTCTCAAGATTACTCTTAATTTTTTCATTTAAAAACCAATCGGTAACGAACTTTAAAACAGCGCTAAGGAATATAAATAGACAACTTACAAATGCGGCACTCATAAAATAGTCCCAGAATGCCATAATATGCTTTCCGGAATCCCGCTTAATTATTATATCATAAAAATAATAGGCTAAACCACATTTCACAAAAGACGAAATGAGTACCAGAAAAAGTATGACAATTGCACACCACAAATACTTTTTACGGTTCAGGAATGTGGGAAGAATGAACAGGTAATTAATGTAAAAGATCGTGATATTAATTAATCCGAAGTACACAAAAACTACCACAGTCTTATGCACAATCTTACCATTACTACCCATAAACATAAAGAGCAGCAGTAATGCGATCCAAACAAGGATATGAGTAAGAACCCGCATAGATTTATTCATAATCGAAAATAGCTTTTTCGCCGCTTAAACGTATTCGGTTTCGACCAACAGGCCAAATCAATCTGCCAACAAGCAAATACAGGCTATCAATTACAGGATGCATAAAAAGTACCGTTGGTCTGTAAAAATTGCCCCTTGGTCTAATAGATTTCATCAAGAGTTTTTTTAAGTATTTATTTGTTCTATCAAAAAAGGAAAATATGAAAAAGTTAACCAACTGCGTATCTCCATTCATAATGTTACTTGTTCCATTATTCCTGCTTATCGGATTACTGGTTTCAAATCTTAATAATGAAATCCCTGTTGAAAAACAGCGTGCCGGATTAAAACTTCAGGTACCTTCACTCAAGAGCCTTGTCAGCACTGTCCTCAAATAATAAATGGAGCCAGAGCTGATTATTGAAACCAGGAATTTATCCTATCGATTTGGTAATCAGCTGGTTCTTGATCAGGTTTCCCTTAATGTCAGGGAGGGAAGTATTTACGGATTTCTTGGGCCTAACGGAGCCGGGAAGACTACAACTATTAAGGTATTACTCAATCTACTCCAGACCGGTGAAGATAAAGTATTTCTTTTTGGCAAAGACCTGAATAAAAATCGAGTAGAAATACTTTCAGGAATCGGCTCATTAATTGAGCAGCCAGCAATATATTCTCACCTATCCGGCAGGGAAAATTTACTTAACAGGGCCTTGTTGCTGCGTATTCCTGCCGTAAAGGTTCATGAAATGCTAGAACTGGTAAATCTGACAGAACATGCAGATAAAAAAGCCGGTAAGTATTCTTTGGGGATGAAACAGCGGCTTGGAATTGCCCTTGCGCTTCTGCATGATCCAAAATTGCTGATTCTTGATGAACCAACTAACGGACTTGACCCAAATGGCATAATCGAAATCAGACAACTTATCCGCAAACTGGTAGAAGAACGGGGGAAAACCGTTTTCATTTCAAGTCATCTCCTTTCGGAGGTCGAGAAAATGGTCACTCATATTGGGATCATTAACCGTGGAAAAATACTATTTCAGGGAACAATTGAGGAACTGCACAATGTAAGCAAGAAACAGCTTGAGATCCAAACCAATGATCTGATCAGCTCGAAGGAACTTTTATGCAGAAATGGTTATCAGGCTGAAATTCTATCAGATACGATCCTCATACCCTACCTATCAGAAAATCATAGTGCAGAGATTAACAGCTTGCTTGTGAAGCATGATCATAAGGTTTACAGCTTAACAATGAGTAAACAAAATCTGGAAAATTTATTCCTATCCATTACTCAAATATAAAATGCAGGGATTTTTACTTTCAATTCAATCTGAATTCTACAAAACAAGAAAAACGCTTGCTTTTCTTTCAGCAATATTGCTTCCGCTGATTTTATGTATACTTATCACAGCCGGTTTTTATACCCACGCAGATAAAATAATGTTTCTCTCTGCCAAAACGCAGTGGTTCAGATTCAGCGGAGCATTTTTAGGGGTGATGGGTAGCCTAATTCTTCCAATCCTGATCATTTTCCAGACCTTTTCTATCAACAATATTGAACACCGGGCTGAAATGTGGAAAAGCCTGTTTTCTCTTCCTATACCCAAATGGAGTATTTATTCAGCCAAATATGTTTATGTGGTATTTTTAAATGCACTCTGCCTGGCATTGTTTGCCAGCTTTATTATTGCTTCAGGGTATTTATTGAATGTCCTAAATCCTGAACTGAAGTTCAATCAGTTTGATATTTCAGGTATCCTGTTCAAATTACACCTTAAACTTTTCCTGGCCTCCCTGGGGATCTTATCCATCCAGTTTTTATTTAGCCTGCTTTGGGCCGATTTCCTTAAGCCCATGGGCATAGGATTCGTGCTAACTGTTTTCGGAATAATCACTGCGAATCTGGGCTGGAAATACGCATTCACAATTCCCTATACACATCCGATGCTGGCATTGCAAAGTATGATGAAGCAGGTTCTGAATAATAAGAATGAACAAATGGAGTTCGACCTGCTGAGTCAGGAAATTTATGTAAGCCTTATTGTAGCGGCCATAACATTCATCATTGGCTATTTTGTAATCAACAAACGTAGTGTCAGATAATTAACGAACCGACTTCGGAATCACCACCATACTTTCATGCCCATCAGCATCTACTGATTGAACTCCGAAATAATAATTGTCTTTTGAGTAGTTCAGGCTGGCTGTGTTACCAGTAATGAAAAATTTCTTCTCCCAAACCGGACTTGTAGTCTCTCTCATCACCACATAATATCCGGCAGGTTTTTCTCCAACTGGATTCTCCCACTTAAGTACCGTTTTATTAGTCAGGCCGCTGGTGACAACACCCACATTTAAAGGCTCGCGAGGAGCAAGAGCAAGATTTGCAAGAGAAGCAAGATTCATTCTCGTTACTTTTTGAGTATAACTATAATCCACAAAATCAGGAAGGTCTCCATAATCTACACCGTTTTCTTTCCTTACATTCTGATGCTGACGGTCAAAATCTTCATTCATTTCAGTAATTCTGATACCTGCGAAGCCCAGCTGTGAAAATGGAGTATGATCACCGCCTCTCAGATATCTGTCGCGGCGATATATGAGCTTCACATTCAACTGATCCACGTATCTTTCCCCAATTTCTTTCAAATAGCGGGCAAATTGCCGGGCCTGTCCATCATTCTCAGATCCGGTACTGGCTCTGCGGGCAGCCTCTTCAGGGCTTTCTGCAACTGATACCCCCTCACTAAAGATTCTAACGCTATTATTATCCTTAATACCTGTTTCCATCCCATAAGTATTACCAATAATATCATTGGTGATCATCCCTGCCAGGTTCCACTTTTCAGTTTTTGCTCTTTTCGCAAGATTCGCTGCTCCATAAAGGCCTTGTTCTTCTGCAACCATCGCTACAAAGATCAGGGTGCAGTTAAATTTATATTGACTCATCACCCGGGCCAGTTCCATAGCAGCAGCAGTCCCCGAAGCATCATCATTTGCACCCGGAGCAAATATTTTGGAATCATTCACATCAGATGCCCTTGAATCATAATGACCTGAAACTATGAATACTCTGTCATCAGCCGGATCTGTACCTGGAAGTATTCCCAAAACATTTTTCATGACAGTTGGACTGGCAATTCTGCGGCCGTCCGCTGGCTGTGTAAACGTATCAAATTCGATCTTTAATCGACCCCCTGAGGCCTTTGAATAACGCTCTAGCTCAGATTTAATCCAGTTACGGGCAGCACCAATACCGGTAGCAGTACTTATGGTATCACTCAGACTGTGTCTGGTTTCAAAAGTCACCAGCTTTCTAACGATCATCTCAATATTCTGTGCAGATACTTCATCCACCATCTTTTTAATCTGCTGATCCTGCCTGATTACTAGAGTTTGTGAGTAGCCGGAAAATGCAGAGAAAATAAATAAACTTATTAAGAGGTATTTCATAGTATTATCTAACAATTTTGAAAACTGAGGATTTGACCTGATTTTAATCCAGAATAAACTCCTGATGCCTTTCAGGGATCTCTATATTCTTATATCCTTTGGCCAGGATCTTTTCAACAAAATTTTGCTGAACATCATATTCACCATGCACTAAAAATATCCTTTTAACCTTTGAGGGATCCTGGCAGGCAATAAACTGTAACAGATCATTATAATCACCATGAGCACTCATGGAACGGACAGACCTTATCTCAGCCCTAACCGGAAACTCTTCTCCGAAAATAGTGACTGTGTTATACCCTGCTGCTAACCTTCCTCCTAATGAGTTTGGTTCGCAATAACCTACCATAAGAATGGTATTCTTTTCATCGGTAATATTATTTTTTATGTGATGCTTAACCCTTCCTGCTTCGGCCATTCCTGATGCAGAAATAATTACACAGGGTTCTGGGTCAGTATTTAAAGCTATGGAGGCTTTTGTATCCTGAATAAAGCTTAGATTTTTAAAGTTAAAAGGATCATCATCGTGAAGCATGACATCCTGAACGTGTTTATTGAAATTCTCAGGATGGCTTTTAACCACATTTGTGGCCTTGATTGATAGAGGGCTATCTACATAGTATTTTACATCCGGGAGAATTCCACGCTCTTCAAGATGATTCAAAGAATAAAGTAATTCCTGAGTACGGCCAACACTGAATGCCGGAATAATTACCTTGCCACCCCTTAAAATACAGGTCTGATAAATGATCTCTTTGAGTAAATTCTCCGCAGGTTCAGTATCCTCATGCAAACTATCCCCATAAGTTGATTCAAGAAGGATATAATCCGATTGTGGGAAGGTTTCGGGCGACTTAAGGATCAGATCACCGTAACGACCAACATCACCACTAAAGGTTATACGTGTTGTCTTAGCATTTTCCTTTATTGAAAGGTGAACAGCTGCGCTACCGATAATATGACCCACATCCGTTAAAAGAACACTGATATCATCGCTTATCTGATGCTCTGTATTGTACTTTATAATCTTAAACTGACGCAATGCATGCATCGCATCCTCTTCTGTATATAAGGGTTTGAGTAAAGGTAAACCTTTGCGTTTCCTGTGTTTATTGCTATAGTCTGAATCCGACTGCTGAATTCTTGCAGAATCCATTAATAAAATTCTTGCGAGATCCATGGTTGCTGCGGTACAGAGCACCTCGCCTTTAAACCCCTGGGCTATTAATCTGGGAATCAATCCGCAATGATCAATATGAGCATGGCTCAGGATGAGATAATTTATTTCTGAAGGGTTGAATCCAAAATGCTCATTTAGCTGATCAGTTTCTTCGCCCATACCCTGAAACATTCCACAGTCCAGTAAAATTTTTATTCCATTATCCAGGGAAATTAAATGCTTACTCCCGGTTACATTCCTTGCAGCACCATGAAAACTTATACGCATATATCAGATATTAAATAGAAGGGTATATTTCAAAATTAATTTAATAAAGTCAATATCCTGCTATAACCTTATAAAAGAAAGAATCGCTTAAAATAGTGCCAAAAACAAAAAAAGGCTCCGAAGAGCCTCTTATCAACCAAAAACAAACATGAAATTACTGTTGTGTTACTGTATAAACTACAGGAACAACATTTAAACCTGTTGCTTTACCAGCATATGCGCCACCAGCACCAATCAGGTAAGAAACGTTGAATTTGTTTGTAGAATTTGATCCACTCCATGAAGTGTTCGCTGCTGTAATAACTGTTGCTGCTGAACCCCCTGATACTGGCAACGTTACTGCTGAACCGTAAGTGATACCAGTTGTGTTACCGTTGTTTGTTGCTCCTACTGCTGAAGTGATCTTAACTGATCCCGGTGCGATTGCTGCCGAACCTGTTACTGTTCCTGCAATTGCCTTAACCACATATCCTCTTGAACTGGTTACACTCACGTGGTCTGTTGCTAAAGCAGTGATACCGTTTGTATATTTTGTTTCTGTATCGAAGTTCACATCCAATGATGCCGGTTGAGTTACACTGAATGAAAGAACATCAGAAATAGTGATGTTCAAATTTGCAGTCTGTGCAAATGATTTGGTACTTAATAATGATACTGCGATTAATGCGAAGGTGATAATTACTTTTTTCATGATTTTGTTTATGTCTTTTTTAATTTGTCTCAATTTTGATAGGATATAGACAAATAGCAGACCAAGTGCCAGAGAGGCTAAAAAGAGGGTTTTTTGACTAAAATGAGGAAATTATATGGGATAATTTTTCCCGAATGGGGAACGGGATACTCAATGGAGTATTGAGTATTGAGTATTGAGATTAAAGACTACTCCAATTGGCATTGATGGGTAGTGATGGGAATGGAAAATAGGAAATAGGAATAGGGAAATGGGAAATGGGAAATAGTGCAGCGTTTAGTTCCATTTCCTATTGCCTATTTCCTATTCCCCAAAAAAGGGAACTGGGAACAGATAACTCTGGCAACAGAAAACTAACAATGGGAAATAGCGCAGCGTTTAGGTCCATTCCCTATTTACTATTTCCTATTCCCAAAAAAAGGAATT